>JAYUAL010000160.1:0-5098 GCA_043741355.1 Gemmatimonadales bacterium
TCCTGGTGCCGGCAGGCGAGCCGCTCAAGGTCCGGCTGCGGCAAGTGCGGTTCGTCTACCTCTTCCTCTTGATGCTCGCAATAGCGTTCCTGTCGGTCCGGACCTCGGTGCTGGGTGGGAGCGTCAGGGGTACCGCGATCGCCGAGGCACTGGCGCCCCAGGGCGGAGTCGGCCGGCTGCTGACCATGCTGACGGTGGTGCCCGAGTGGTTCCGCCTGCTGCTCTGGCCGGCGCACCTGCAGGGGGACTACAGCCCCCAGGAGATCGCGGCCCAGAACACCTGGATCACGGCGGACACGCTGGGAGCGTTGCTTCTGGTCGCGGCGGTGATCGCCGCGGTGGCCGCGCGCCGCCGAGCCCCGGCGATCTCGTTCGGGCTGGCTTGGTGCGCCGTCGCGCTGTTCCCGGTTCACAATGTTTTGGTGCCGACGGGCATCGTCCTCGCCGAGCGGACGCTGCTGCTTCCGAGTATCGGCGCGATGATCGCACTGGGCGGGCTCGGCGGGCTGTTCCTGGAACGGGCCGAGCCCGGCGGGAAGCTGGGCCTGGCCGCAATCACCGGCATGCTGCTGATACTGGGAGTCTACCGGAGCACCACCCGGCATCCGGTCTGGTCCGATCAGTTCAACTACTGGTACGTCACCGCCACCCACGACGCGCCGCTCAGTTACCGGGCCCACCACGCCCTGGCCGAGATGTACGTGCTGGCCAAGGCGGAAGGGAAGGCAGAGCAGGAGTACCGGCTCTCGATCGCGCTGGCGCCGCCCAAGGTGAGCACGGTCTACCTGGACTATGCCAACCGGCTCCGGCTCAAGGGCTTCTGCTATCCAGCCGTGGAGCTGTACCGGAAGTCCCTTGCCATTGCAGCAAACGACCAGCCGGTGCGCGCGTCGCTGGTGGCCTGTCTCATCAACCTCGGCAAGTACGACGAGGCGTTGAAGGAGACGGAGATCGGGCTTGCTTCCGGCGTGCAACTCGGGGCCTGGCGCGCGCTCCGGCAGACCGCCGACAGCGCGCAGAGGGTCGGTGCACCCCCCGGCAGTGTCCGCCCGTCCGTTCAAATGGACAGCGCCGATGCGAACCCGCCCTCCGGCAGCACCCGGTGAAGTCCGGGAATCGGCGGGAGTGGCTCGCGCCGGTAGCGGTGGCTCTGCTCGCGATCGTCGTAGCGCTTCCCTCCCTGCAGAACGGCTTCGTCTACGACGACATCCCGGTAATCGCGCAACGCGACCTGGTGCACCACCTCGGCTCAGCAACCCGCATCTGGAGCAGTCCCTACTGGCCGGTGGCCCAGCTCTATCGTCCGCTCACCATTCAACTGTTCAGCCTGGAATGGGCCCTGGGAGGTGGACGGCCTGCCGTCTTCCACGCGGCAAGCATCGTACTGATCGCGGCGAGCACGGTGCTGCTGTGGCGGCTGGCGCGCCGGCTGCTGCCCGCGCTCCCGGCCGTGATCGCGGCGGCGCTCTTCGCCGTGCACCCGGTTCACGTGGAATCGGTGGCGAACGTGGTGGGACAATCGGAGCTGCTGGCGGCGGTTTTCGTCCTGCTGGCGGTGGAGCGGTTCATGGTGTGGCGCGCCCGCGGAACGCTCGGCGCCGGCCATCGGGTGGCCCTGGCAGGGCTCACGCTGCTCGCGATTTGTGGCAAGGAGACCGGCTACGTCGTGCCCCTGCTCCTTGGCGCGGCGGAACTGTTGTTCTTCCGCCCACCGCGGCGCGCGGTGCTGCCGCTGTTCTTCCTCCAGGCGGGCGCGGTCTTCGCCGGGCTGCTCGTGCGCCTGATCGTACTCGGCAACCTGACCGGAACCGCCCCCGCGGTGGCGCTCCGCGGTCTCTCGCCCGGCGCTCGCGCCCTCGGCATGCTGGCCGTGGTGCCCGAATGGGCGCGACTGCTATTCTGGCCGGCTCGCCTCCAGGGAGAATACGGCCCTCCGGCGCTCTCACTCATCGCCACCCCGGTACTGATTCGCCTGCTGGGAGTGGTCCTGCTCCTGATGATCGCCGCGGCGGCATACTGGGGCTGGCGCCGCCAGCGTGTGGTTGCCTTCGGTGCGCTGTGGATCGGCCTCAGCATCCTGCCGGTCAGCAATCTCCCTGCGGCCACGGGAGTGGTGCTCGCGGAGCGCACGCTGTTCCTCCCCAGCGCGGGCGCCGTGTTCCTGCTGGGCGCCCTCGTCTCCGTACTGCTTCCCCGGCTCGCGGCTGCGCCCCGCGTGGCGCGGATGACTCTGGCCATCACCGGCATCGGGGTGCTCGTGGCGGCGGGGCTGCGGAGTGCGGAGCGGTCCACGGTGTGGAGCAGCCAGGAGGTGTTTTTCGCGAGGCTGGTCGAAGATGCGCCGAACACTTACCGGGCCCACTTTGTCGCCAGCCGGTTCTACTATGGCGAGCAACGCTATCCGGAAGCCGAGCGGGAAGCCCGCCGTGCCCTCGAGCTGTATCCGACCGACCCCCAGGTGTACGAGCAGCTGGGCCAGGTGCTGCGGACGATCCACCGGTGCGGAGAGGGGGTTCAAGTGTTCGCGGACGGCCTCCGGCTGGCTCCCACGGAAACCACGCTGCGGAGCCGTCTCATTGAGTGCCAACTGGCGGTGGGTGACAGCGCCGGGGCGCGGGAGACTGCGGAGGAGGGGATTCGCCTGGGATCACGGGAATTCGAGGCAACCGTCCGGCGGCTTGCGCCGCGGCCGGCGCGCGATTCCCTCAACCGATAACGACTCCCTCCGCGACCGAACCAAACTTCGCGCGCCGATACAAGAGGCCGATCGGTCAGCCGGGCTTGCGGGCGACCAATAGCACGTTCTTGCCGATTGGTGGCCGGATCAGGCGTTCGATGCGGCTGACCAGGGGCACCACAAAGCGGTCGTACACCGCAACCGAGCCCGCGTCGAGCCTGGTCGAGCCAAGGAGCCGAAACTTGACCAGCCACGGCAGAATGCCAGGAAAGTCCAGGTAACGCGATATCGCGACTTCGAATCCCACCCCGCGCGCCTTCTCGCGCAGCTCGCGCAAGGTGTATCGACGAAAGTGATCGATGCTCTTGTCGAACTTGCTGTACAGAAAAGGCAGCGCGGGCACGAAGCTGCAGAGCGTGCCGCCGGGCGGCAGCAGATCGTAGACGCGCCGAAGCTCGGCGACATCGTCGTCGATGTGCTCGAATACGTTCACGTACACGAACGTGTCGGGCGCGAACGCCTTGACTTCCTCGATCGCGTCGTGCAAAAACCCGGTGTAGGTCCGCGAGCCGGTCGTGCCGAGCTCGGCAGCCGTCTGCTTGAGCAAGGCCGCCATGGCGCTGGACGGCTCGATCATGAACAGATCCTGCGGGCCGGGCCGTTTGGAGATCAAACGCGAAAACGATCCGGTGCCGGCACCCACTTCCACGACGCGGCGGCCGAGGTAGGGCTCGAAATAGTCGAGAATCCAGTTGTGGTAATTGTCGGCCAGATCCATCGATTCAAGATCGGCGCCTTCGTAGGTGAATTGCTCAGCGGCCATCGTTGCCTCTGGTGGTTCTGGGATTCACCCACATCATAACGGGCACCCAGTACGCCTCGCCGGCGCGGGTCATTGCCCGTTCCGCCAGGCCATCATCACCGAATCGCGGTCGAGCGGGTAGAACCGGGGCGGCGCCCCGAAGGCGCCGGTGGCGGGCCGGAGCAGGAAGAGTGCCCGACCGGGGTACTCCGCGATGAGCAGGCTGTCCCGGGCAGACAGGTCACGAGCGTACACGTTGCCCGATCCGCGCGCGAGCAGCAGCGGTGGAAAGAGGGTGAACGCTCCACCCAGACTGGCCTGGATGTTGGCGATGCAGCGGGGCGGATAGCTGACGCCCGGCACCAGGCGGAGCGACGGATCGCCCGTCAAGGACTCCACCTTGACCAACCGGGCCGAGTCGGTCAGGAGCGGCCGGAGCGCGGCGGTCGCGCGTTCTCCGCGCACCGTGCCCGCTTCCAGCGCGGTGATCGCCGCATCGAGCCGGCAGGGATCAGCGCTGCGGTAGATGGCGTCGGCGTCCGGGCGAGACAAACCAAGCCCCCACATCCGGGCCACCAGCTCGGCCCCCCAGCTCTCCCGGACCAAGACGAGCGCGTCGTGCACACCGGCGCTCGCCGCGGCCCGGTCGGGATCCCAGCGGAACGAGATCATTCCCTCGGAATACTGGCGGGCTCGCCCCGGCAGAGCAGTCACCCCACCGAGCACAACCCCGATGGCGGCGGCGTAGACCACGGCACGGTTGACCACCCCGCTGCCGAGGGAGTCCCGGAGCGCCGGCAGCGCTCGTGCGCTCCAGAGGGCGAGCAGTGGCAGGAGCGGGTACATGAAGCGGGGGCCCAGGTAGAAGCCGTCGTGCCAATAGGCAAAATAAGAGCCGACTAGCAGGGCGCCGGCCGCGAGCAGATAGCGATCGAACGCCTGGAACCGCCGGGTGAACGCCAATGCCAGCGTCACGGGAAGGAGCGAGGGCGCGGCGGTTTCGAGGAAGTACGTCTGCAGTCTGAGAAAATACAGATTGATCAGCTCCAGACCCCGGAGCGGGGTGTGCATCGTCCCCCAGGGCGTGGCGTGAAATCCCAGATCCTGGGCGTGCCCCCAGAGCACGGAGTAGCCGAAGCGGAGGGGCGCCCCGGTGGTTTCTAGGTTGGCCCAGAGCAGCAGGGCTACGGGAAGCACAATCCCGTGCGCCGAGCCCAGCAGCGGCGCGAGGCGCCGGTCCCGGGCCGCGCGGGCCAGGAGCCAGAGTCCCGCCGGCGCGGCAAACGCCATCGCATCCACCGGGCGGATCGTGGCCGCGAGCCCGAATCCCACCCCCGCGAGCAACCCATCGCGAAAGCGTCCGCCCTGCGGCGATACCGCGCGGGCCAGTCCCAGCATCCCCACGATGATCCAGCAGAGCGCGGTCACGTGGTTCATGTGGGAGCCCGACATGAACACCGCGAAAGGCGCGAACGCCATGACCAGCAGGGCGCCCAGCCGAACCCCCGGTCTCGGCTCGATCCGGCCGAGCAGGATGCCGAAGGTCAGGACGCCGAGCGCGCCGAACACGGGGCCGACCAGCCACTCCGCGCCGACCAGCGAGCCCAGCGCGAGCATCG
>JAYUAL010000161.1:0-11769 GCA_043741355.1 Gemmatimonadales bacterium
CTACGCTGAGCTCGACTCGATCACCGACCGGAATCACTTCCTCGTAGCGATCCCAGAGCTGCCCGTTGACGCGCACCTGCCCGCCGTTCTGTGCCACGACCACCGTAGGCTCCCGGCGGGTAACGCGGAACCGCATCGATCCGTTACCCAGCTCCTGGATCTGATCCAGGATAAATCCGAAATAGCCGCCGAAGTTGTCACGGGCCGCCGGATTGGTAAGCAGGGAAAGTTTCGGATTGCCGGTGGCGCCTGGATAGGGATCGCCGCGATCCCCCCGGTTCCTCGCCCCGGCGGTCCGGAGCTGGTTCAGGCCGTCCGCCTGGATGAGCTCGACGCCCTGCGGAGTGCCGAAGTTCACCGTGTTCGAGGAACGGCCGCCCTGGACCTTGACTTCGTTGATCAGCCACACGAGCAGGCCGGGAGACTTGTAGCAGAACCCCCCGCCCGGAGGATTGGGAAGCGGACAGGTCGACGTGCCCTGCGGATTCATCTGCGCCGTATCGCTCAGCACCGCCGCGCGGTTCTCCAGCAGCACGTACTCGTCCGGGTTCTGGGTCTTGGCGTAGAAGATGGTGTCACTGATCAGTCGAGCCCCCGTGGTGACGGTGCGGCTGGCGCCCAGCGAGTCCACGGTGGCCCACCCCAGCGTGTTCAGGGACCAGGGATCAAAGCTGGAGGGGCTGTAGGGGCGCGCGTAATTGCCGGAGCCCATGAGACCCCAACCGCCGATGCCTTGGGTTTGCCCCCGGGTATCGTAGAGGTCCGGCAGGCCGAAGGCGTGGCCGGTCTCGTGCGACACCGTGCCCACCGCCATGATCTCGGTGGAGAGACACGACGTGGACCCGCCCAGCTCGCTCTGAATGGTGTAGTCGTTGACCTTGATGAACCCGCCATTGGGGCGAGTGGTCTTCGTGGTGTACGCCGACCCGGTCCACCCGGAAATCACGAAGCGATGGCTCCACACGCCGGTAGTTCCGCTTTGGGCGCACTCCCCCCCCACCTCAGGCTGAAGAAAGGTCACGAAGTCCACCACGCCATCGTCGTCGCCGCTGTTGGGAATCCGGTCGGGACCGTCGTTGTCGAACTGGCCCCAGACCGTGGCGCCATTCGGGCCATTGGAGATCGAATCCAGCGCGGCCACCAGCATCAATGACATCCGGTTGATCGGCCGGGTGGGGCAATTGGTGTTGTTGGTGACGGTGATGCCCTTGCAGCCGTCGGTGTAGAAGGCGCCCACCGAGTCCACCCGGACGATCGGAAACACTACACCGTCCATCGAGATGCGATTGTGAGAGAGCTGCTCGTAGTAGCTGGTGACCGAGTAGGGGTGGTCTCCCGGGAGCCCGCACGCCGTCGGCGTGCGGCTGAACAGGAGGCATTGATAGGCGGAAACCTGGTAGGGGACCGCGATGTCCTTGTATGCGATCAGGATGACCGGCACCTTGAAGGCGCCGGTGACCGCCGTGGCGGTTCCGCCGGCTGCCATCAACGAAGGAGCGAAGAACGGCCCGCCCCGCACCGCATTGAGCGCGCGGAGGTCGCCACTTCTGAGCAGTTGGCTGCGGAGGTTCCGGACTTGAGCGGCCTGGCGTCTCCAGGCTCCGTTGGGGCTGAAGTCGAAGGGCTCGATCTGGATGGGAAATGAGGCGCTGGCGGGCCCCTGCGCGCCCGCGTGCGGCGCGCCCAGAATGGCCAGGAACGCCAGGGCAACCAGGGTCCGTTTCATAGGTCTGACCAGCAATTTACACCGGTGCGCCCCCGCTGCCCGAGATATACGATACACCAGGGACGCTTGACGTCCCGGGAGGTGCACGAAGCCTTGTCGGACTCCCTCGTTTGGGTTAATTTAACCCATTATCCCTCATAGGGATGGGAGAGTCCTCACTTCCGCTGACGCGAGGTCACGTGCCGAGCCACACCCTCCAGACCGACGTCACGCTCTTCGAGAAATGTCGCCAGTTTACCCGGGCCGATGAAGTGAAGGCCGCGGGACTCTACCCCTACTTCCGTCCGATCTCGGAATCCGAAGACACGGTCGTCGTCATCGAGGGCCGCAAGCGGATCATGCTGGGGTCTAACAACTACCTCGGCCTGACCCACCATCCGAAAGTCCTGGAAGCCGCGGCGCGCGCCCTCCGGGTGTATGGGTCCGGCTGCACCGGTAGCCGGTTCCTCAACGGCACGCTCGATCTCCACATCCAACTCGAAGCCGCTTTGGCGGACTTCCTCGGCAAAGAAGACTGCATCGTCTTCTCCACCGGGTACAACGCCAACCTCGGCCTGATCTCGGGGCTGGTGGGCCGGCGGGACGTGGTGTTCCTCGACAAGCTCGATCACGCCTCCATCGTCGACGGCGCCAAGATGTCCGACGGGGAGACGGTGCGCTTCAACCACGGAGACCTGGCCAGCCTGGAACGCAAGCTCGAGGCCCATCCGGGCGTGGGCAAGATGGTCATCGTCGACGGCGTGTACTCGATGGAAGGGGACATCGCGGAGATCCCCGCGCTGCTCAAGATTTGCAAGCGGCAGGGGGCGGCCCTGGCCGTCGACGACGCCCATTCGATCGGCGTCCTGGGTCCCCGGGGCGACGGGACCGCCGCCCACTTCGCCCTCTCGGACGAGGTGGACATCATTGCCGGCACCTTCTCCAAGTCGCTGGCTTCCATCGGCGGGTTCGTGACGGCGTCACGGAACGTCATCAACTATCTCAAGCATCACAGCCGGCCCCTCATCTTCACCGCCTCGCTGCCCCCGTCGAATACGGCCGGCGTGCTGGCGGCGCTGGAGGTGCTCCGCACCGACACGGAGCGTCGCGAGTCGCTCTGGGCCAACACCCGGCGGCTGCAGCACGGGTTCCGCAGCATCGGCTTCGACACCGGCCCGTCCGAGACGCCGATCGTCCCGATCCTGATCGGCCCACTGGACAAGACGCTGGTCATGTGGCGGAAGGTGTTCGACGCCGGGGTCTTCACCAACCCGGTGGTGCCACCCGCGGTGCCGCCGTCGCAGTGCCGGCTCCGCACCAGCGTCATGGCCACCCACACCGCCGACCAGATCGACTATTGCGTCGAGACGATCGGCAAGATCGGCAAGGAGCTGGGGGTCATCTGATCGCGGCGGTCACGGTCCGCCCGGTCGCCTCCGACCGGGACCTTCGCCGCTTCATCGATTTTCCTTACCGGTTGCATGCGCGGGACCCACTCTGGGTCCCGCCGTTGCGTCGGGACGTAAAGCTCGTGCTCTCCCGCAGCAAGAATCCCTTCTTCGAGCATGCGGAGGCCGAATACTTCCTGGCCGAGTCGAACGGCGAGGTGGTGGGCCGCATCGCAGCCATCGCGAACCGACTCCACAACGAGTATCACGGCGACCAGGTGGGGTTCTTCGGCTTCTGGGAGAGCGTGAACGACCAGGCGGTGGCCGACGCCCTCCTGGGGGCCGTCGCGGCGTGGCTCAAGCCCCGGGGCTTCGACACGATTCGGGGTCCCGCCTCCTTCTCGACCAACGACGAATCAGGCTTGCTGGTGGATGGGTTCGACACGCCGCCGGTCCTGATGATGCCCCACAACCCGCCCTACTACCTCACCCTGCTGGAGCGCGCCGGGTTCACCACGGCCAAGAACCTGCTGGTCTACCAGCACGGCCTTCCCGACGGCAACCTGCTGCCGGTGCCGGATCGGCTGGCCCGCGCCACCGAGCTCATTACGCAGCGGCTGGGCATTGCCATCCGTCCCCTCAGGATGAACGCCTTCAAGACCGAGGTGGACCGGGTCAAGGAGCTCTACAACCAGGCCTGGGAAAAAAACTGGGGCTTCATCCCGATGACCGATCACGAGATCGACCACCTCGCCGCGCAGTTCAAGCCGGTGGTCGTTCCGGACCTGGTTCCCTTCGTCGAAAAAGATGGGAAGGTCATCGCGTTCGCGCTGGCGCTCCCCGATCTCAACACCATCCTCAGCACCAACCGCTCCGGCAGAATGTTTCCGGTCATCCTCAGGCTGCTCTGGGCTTTGAAGGCGCGGAGAATCCATCGCCTGCGAATCATCCTGCTCGGCGTGCTGCCGGAGTATCGCGGCAAGGGAGTCGACGCCGTGCTCTACCACTGGATCTGGACCAGGGGCGGGGAGCGCGGCATCGGCTGGGGCGAAGCGGGCTGGATTCTCGAAGACAACCCGGCGATGAACGCCGGCCTGGTCAAGATGGGCTTTAGCGTCTACAAGACCTACCGGCTGCTCGATCGGCCCGTATGAAGGCCCTGGTGACCGGCGGCACCGGCTTTGTCGGCCACCACCTGATCGATGCCCTGCTCCGGCGCGGAGACAGCGTCACGGCGCTGGTCCGCACGCCCGCAAAGGCTTCCGGGCTGGCGGAGCGAGGGGTTCGGCTGGTGGCGGGAGACCTGAGCGATGCCGCGTCGATGACCGACGCGGCGCGAAATCAGGACGTGGTGTATCACCTGGCTGGGCTGGTGGCCGCCCGGAATGAGGCCGAGTTTCTTGCCGTCAACCGGGACGGCGCAGCCCGGCTCGCCGCCGCGGCCGGCGGAGTCTCCAAGGCGCGCATCGTGCTGGTGTCCTCCATGGCGGCAGCCGGGCCGGCGGCCCGGGGGAGTCGGCTCAGCGGCACCGAACCGGCCCGGCCCGTCACCGCCTATGGCCGAAGCAAGCTGGCCGGCGAAGCGGCAATCAAGGCCGGCCCACTCCCCTGGACCATCGTCCGTCCGCCCGCGGTCTACGGCCCTTTCGACACCGAGATGTTCCGGCTCTTCAAGGCCGCAAAGCTGGGGGTGGTGCCGCTCTTCGGCGACGGCACTCAGGAGTTGTCGCTGATATACGGACCCGATCTGGCCGCTGCACTGGCCGCCGCTGGCGCAAGCGAGGCCACGACCGGCGTTACCTACTACGCCTGCCACCCCGAGATTCTCACCAGCGGGTCCCTGGTCGCCGCAGTCGGAAGCGCGGTCGGAATGAAGCCCCGGCTGGTCCATCTTCCCCGCTGGTCCGCGGCGCTGGCGCTCGGGCTCATCTCGGGCGTGGCGCGCCTCCGGGGACGGGCTACGCTGCTCACTCCGGACAAGGCGCGCGACTTCTTCGCACCGGCGTGGACCGCCGACCCCTCGCCGCTCGAAGCCGCCGCGGGGTGGCGCGCCGAGCATGACTTCGAAAGCGGCGCGGCCGCCACCGCAGACTGGTACCGGTCCGCCGGCTGGCTGTGACGCTCCGCCCCGTCGACCGGGTGATTCTGGCCTACGTGGCGATCACGTCGATCGTGGCACTCGCGCGCCTGCCGGGAAACCCCACAGTCGGCTGGGTGCTCGTGGCAAACGCGCTCATCGTGGCGCTGGTCTGGCTGGTCAACCAGTCGGGAATGGGAGCCCTCGGGACGGCGCTCGCCGAGATCTATCCCTTGTTCATTCTGCTGGCGCTGTACGGATCGCTGGACCTGCTGGCCGGACACGGCGGGGTCATCACTCATGACGTGACGGTGCGGCGCTGGGAGGCCGCGATCTTCGGGGAACAAATGAGCCGGGAGTGGTGGCAGCGCGCCCCCAGCCGGTTCTGGAGCACCCTGCTGCACGGCGTGTACTTCTCGTACTACATCGTGGTGCCGGCGGGTCCGCTCTACTTTCTCTGGAAGGGCGACCGCCCCAACCTCCGCCGCGTCATTCTCGCCGAAGTGCTGACCTTCGTCATCTGCTACCTGGTGTTCATGTTTTTCCCGGTGGCAGGGCCCTATTACGAGTTTCCCCATCCCGGCGCCGGGTTCCTCGACAACGGCGCCGCGCGTCTGGTGTACGGCGTGCTCTCGGGCGGAAGCGCCTATGGCGCGGCGTTCCCCTCCTCTCATGTGGCCGGCATGATCACCGCCGCCGCGGTCTCGGCGATGGGATCGCGAAAACTGGGAGTGATACTCGGCATCCCCTCGCTATTGCTGACCGTGGGGGTGGTGTACACTCAGATGCATTACGGGGTAGACGCGCTGGCGGGCGTGGCGGTGGCGGCGGGAGTGGTGGTGGTCATAGCGAGGAGCGAATAAGGGACTCCCCTTCTCGCTCCTCGCTCGCTGGCTTCCCGCTACTTACTGGGTTACGGTGATCTTTCCGTGCATGCCCATCGCCATGTGAGGTGTGCAGGTGAACTTGTAGTCGCCCGCCGGCGCACCGGCAAAGGAGACTGCCAGGGTCGCGTTCGGATCTACGAGCAGCGCGCTGCTCAGGGGACCGAGCGGCTCCTTGAGCTGCGGGTCGATGACGGCCTGGGCCCCCGCGGGGATGCTGTCCGTGAAGAAGGCCACGTTGTGCGGGCCCCCGCTCACGTTGTGGAAGACGACCTGATCGCCGGCCTTCACCGAGAGCTCGTTGGGGACGAACTTGTACACCGTACCCTCGAGAACCATGTTGACATCATGCGTCGCGCCGGCCGGCGCTGGGGCCGCAACCTGCGTGGTATCGGCCGCCGGAGTCGCATCCTTGTCGCCACCACACGCCGCCAGCACCAAGGCCAGCCCAGCCACCGCAGAGATCTTGTTCATCGCCTTCCCGCCTCCCAAACCTGGTTGATTGAAATCGGTTGATGCCCATTTGGTGGCGCCGGTCGCGCGGCCGGAGCCCTTGTGAACAAGTTCACAATATACATATTGCGCTGGCGTAATGCCATGTATCCCCCGACTGCTGATATCTTTGCCTTATGCTACTCTCGCCGGGTCCCACACCGCCACCGTGCCGGGCCATGGGCGCCCACTGTCGAGGACTCAGAGTCATCCTGAGGGTCTCCACTCTCGATGACGGAGCCAGCTCCGGCGACCACGAGTCGACCTGGCTCATGGGGCACACGGAGCGCATCACCTTCCTCTCCGATCTCTGGGAAGACGACGACGACCTGTACGTAGCTGCCGAGCTCCACGTCCCGTGCCGCTTCCTTTCCGAGGCCGGCCCGGGACGCCAGGCTCGTTGCTCGGCGCATGGGTTCACCGGTTCGCCTCCTCGCAAGGCCCCGGAACGGGCTCCGCGTCGCCTGGGAAAGGACCGATTTCGCATTGTTGATGGAGGGCACCTGGTCAGCCGGACCCTCCCTCCGACCATTCCGCCGCCCCGATCGCTGCCAGTTCAGCAAGCCGTAAACCCTTGTGCAACTGCGTCTTGCAGAACTGCCGACCACCGGCGTGGCGCGTCCTGTTGCAGAGATCTTCAAATTGAGCTAATGTGTACCACCCGCGAGCGTCGCTTGGAAGCTTTGATTCGCGCTCGACGGTCGCCATTGCTCTGCAAAATCAGCCGGGAGAGTCCCTTCTCCCTGAGCGCGGAGTTGATTTCGGCCTGTGGGTTTTTGCTGGAAGACGGGATCCGCTGTGGGCTACATGGGCGTACCCGTTCAGACGGGCGCCCCGCCAAACCCGACTTGTGCAGTGCGTGGCCGGAGGGCGGGGAGACAATGCATCCAGGGTGTGTGTTTGCGGTGAAATAAGGCTCACTTCCGCTCTGTGCAACTATTCAGACTCGCACGCGTCCTACTCCCAACGGGGCACAGGCGCAACGCGAGGGGAGACCGCACCTCATGGACGACCTGGAACGACTTTACACGACACACTACGCGGCCGTTGTCCGATTCCTCTACCGTAAGATCTGGGACGCCGACCGCGCCGAAGATCTGGCGCAGGAAGTCTTCATCCGGGCCATGGCACACCGGCCCGAAAAGCCCCGGGCCTGGATCTTTGCGGTAGCCGCCAATCTCGCGCGCGACGAAGCCCGCGCGGCTATTCGCCGGAAGAAGCATCTTACTCTGCTCAAGGACGATCCCGTCCCGTTGTCCACCCCGGACCCTTCCGCCGACGAAACGGTGGAGCGGGACGAGCGGTGGGCCCAGGTGAGCGGCGCCCTGGCGGCACTGACCGAGCGCGACCGGGATGTGCTGCTGCTGTGGGACGGCGGCCTGAGCTACCCCGAGATCGCGGCGCAGACCGGGCTCGCGGTCGGAGCCGTAGGTACGACGCTTGCAAGGGCTCGGAAGCGACTGATCGAAGCCTATGACCGAATGGAATACACGGCAGATGCGGCACGTTCCTGACGAAGAGCTCCATGCATATCTGGACCAGGCGCTCAGCCGGTCCCAGTGCGTCGAAATCGAGACGCATATGGCCGAGTGTGCCCGGTGCAGCGATCGTCGGGACGCCAACGCCGCCCTTCGGGACCGTACCACAGCTCTACTGGCGCAGCTTACGCCGCGCTCACTGATCATTCCGCCACCGTATGCATCCCTCGAGGAACGCCGGATCAGGATTCCGGCGTTCTCCCGCTGGCAGCGCAGCGCCCGCCGTGCCGCAATCTGGGCGGCGGGCATTGCGGCGGCCATCGGTACCGGCTGGGCGGGACGTAGTTTTCTGGATCCCCGCCTGGTGCAGCGGCCCCCGGAGATGGCCGCGGCAACTCCCCCGATCACCACGGCCGTCCCGCTGGCCAGCATCGCTCCGGTGGCCGACTTCACGCCGGCACGTGAGGAAATTCCGGCCTCCCGACCCAACGCCCGAGACGCGGGGGTTCGGCCGGTATCCATTGGGCGGCGCGAGGCCGAAATCACCCCTGCGCCGGTGGTGCAGTTCATCTCGTCCGTACTGCCCACTCGAGTGGACAAGAGCCTCGATGAAGCGCCGGTGGCCGGCTCGGCATCACGCTCGCCGTTTGCGCATATCTGGCGGTCAGTCCAGTGGGAGGAAGCGCTTCAGATCGCGGGAAGCGGCCTGCCCTTCATCGAGGGCATGCCGGTGGTCGGTGTACTGCTCCAGCCCGGCGCCCCGGGTGAGCGCCCCATGGTGATCGTGGCGCAGCAGGACGGCTCGGGCGAAGTGATTCAGAGCATCGAAGGCCCGGTCACCAAGGTCACCGAGCTGCTCGACCGGCAGTCCATGCCCGACGTGCGCTCCAGTTCCCTGACCCGCACCCCGCCCGACTACATCGACGACCACGGGGTGGTTCGGCGGAATAACCGGATCATGGCGGTGACGGGCCGGCTGACAGTGGATTCGCTCAACGCGCTGGTCAAGGTGACGACGATCCGGTAGCGAAAGATCCAGAGGCGTGAGAACAATAGATCGCTCCGCAAAATAAACCTTAGTGGCAATGCAAGGTGCTATCGGCTCCGACAAGTGGCAGCGGCAGGTGGCCGAGACTTCATTTTGAAGCTACCCCGGTTGGAGTGGACGCCCCACAACTGATAACATGTTTTGTCAACACTCACTTGGGATAGAGAACATGGGCGAGATCCCTGGTCGGGGAGCTAGCGAGAAAGCCCCCTGTGGGCTCGGACCTGGCTGAAGGGAAGCGACGTGAAGAGCCAGAGGTCACGAGACGTGAAGCCCCACCTAGCAATCCTCCTATGAAAATAGACGGCCCCGGCAGAACGCCGAGGCCGCACCTACATAGCATCTCGGGCAGGCCACACTCAGTACCCGTGCTTCTTCTCCTCCGCCAGCGTGATCTGCGCCAGGCGGGGCGACACCATGGGGAAAGTCCGGGCGAAGATTCCGTAGGCCAGCAGGAAGCAGCCCAGAAAGGCGAGCAGCGGCCCCGCTTCGGGAATCCCGAACATTGGTCCGGCCTCGATGGTGACCGACGGTGTCACCAGCAGGTAGCGCTCGAGCCAGAGGGCCGAGAGGCTGACCGTCGCGAAGAGCGAGAGCAGGACGGGCGACTTCTTGGCCTTGACGAACAGGAAGCCCCAGAACGGGATCAGGAACATTCCGATCAGCACCATGGTACCGATCGGCCGCCAGGGGCCCCAGAGCCGCGCGAAGACGAATCCGGTCTCTTCCGGCAGGTTGCCGTACCAGATGACCAGGAACTGGGCCCACATCAGATAGGCCCAGAACACCGTGAAGCCGAAGCAGAGCTTGCCCAGGTCGTGGCGCTGCTTGGGCGTCACCAGGTCCACGATGCCCAGCTGGCGCCGGCCGTAGAACATCAGCAGCGCCAATAGCGTGTGGGCTCCCAGGAACGACCCCATGAAGTACCAGCCACCCAGCAGATTCGAGAACCAATGCGGCTGCAGGGCCATGATCCCGTCGAAGGCCACGATGGTGGCCACCAGCGCGTACAGCACCACGTACATCGGCGCGAGCCGGTGAATGCGCGCCTCGTTCCGAGCGACCCCCTCGGGTGAGCCATCGTAGCTCGCGGTCCACTGCTCGTAGAGGGCCCGGCGCCCGTCTTCCACGCTGCCCTTGACCGCCGTCATGTCGGGCAACACGTCGGCCCGCACCAGCAGCCAGCCCACCGTGTAGAGCGCGATCAACCCTCCAATCACCCGGGCCGCCATGAAGCCGTGGGACAGCCAGAGCGCCTTCCCGGGAGAGAAGCTGTGGACCTGCGATTCCATCTGCCCGTAGATGGCGTCGTAACCGAGGGTGAAGATCAGCACCGCGCCCACGATGGACACGACGCCGAAGTACACCGTGGCCTCGGAAAACCGGATGATCACCCCGGACCACTTGGCATTCGCGATCTTGTGCGCGGCCACCAGCGCCAAGCTGCCGATGCTCAGCCCCGTGAAGTAGATCCAGTCGGCCTGGAACGCGTGCCAGGCCCGGAGCCCGTTGCCCCCGGTCAGCGCGACGATGAAGAGTGCCACGCCCGCGAGGGCCAGCAGCCCGCCGCCGATGACGAAGAGGGAGTAGCGCCCGGTGATCGATCGGGCGCGGAGCCGCTGCTCCAGATCCGGATCGGTCATGTTACCTGGGCCCTCCCGCCGCCGGCCCGCCCGTGGCCTCGCGCTGGAGCTTGCGGACGTAGTTCACGATGGCCCAGCGATCCTCGTGCCGGTAGACCTTGTCGCCGTAGCGCGGCATGACACCCCGTCCGTAGCGGACCATGCTGTACAGGTATCCGTCCGAGTAGGCCCGCGCCTTCTCGGTAAGCAGCGACGGCGCACCCACCCGGGGGCCCACGGTGCCGTCTCCGGCGCCCGCCGTGCCATGACAGACGGCGCAGAAGGTGTGATAGAGGGTGTCGCCCTGGACCAGGGTGGCCGCCGCATCGGTCGGATTGGCCAAGTGGTCGGCCAGCGATGCGTTGCCGCTCTTGAACAGGGCCGAGTCGTTGGGCTCGCCGCCGGTGATCGGCACCGTGCCGGGAACCGTGGTGCGGGGAATGTCGGCCCGCTGGTACGGGTGGACCGCGCGGGACTTGATCATATGGTCGAACCACGGCACCGCCTTCACCAGGTCGTCGGGGGACGGCAGAGTGTTGTAGTACCAGTTGCAGCCGCCCACCAGCAGGGCGGCTGCCGCGGCCAGCAGTCTACGCGCCATGGACGGTGACTTCCTCCGACCCGGCATGGGCGAGAAGCTCCTTGACCGCCGGCGCCTGGTCCGGGGCGCAGGGTACGAAGATCCCGATCCGGTCGTCGCTGAACCGGAGGTTGTAGGGCCGCCCCTTGAGAGACTTGGCCCTCGACAGGATGATCATCCCGGCCACTGTGCAGAGGGAGCCATAGAGCACCGTGAGCTCGAACGCGATCGCGACATAGGGAACCGGCGTGCCGATCGGCTTGCCACCCACCAGGAGCGGCCAGTCGTAGGACATCCAGATCGTCATCGCGAACCCGGCGGCGCAGCCCACCAGGCCGCCAATCAGGGTGAAGAGCCGCACCCAGCTGATCGGGTGATCCAGCGCGGCGTCGATCTCGTGGTTGGGCGCCGCCGTGTAGACCGTGAGGTCGCGGAAGCCCTTGGCCTTGAGCCCGGTAATCGCGTCCACCGCCGCGTCCACGTAGAGAAACGAGG
>JAYUAL010000162.1:0-5080 GCA_043741355.1 Gemmatimonadales bacterium
ACCGAGTTCCCGGCCGGACCGCGGTGGATTTGAACCGCGCCGGCGTGCCGCTGGCAGAAATTGTGGGCGGGCCCGACCTGCGCTCTGCCGCGGAAGCGCGCGCCTACCTCACCATGCTGCGGCAGCTCCTGGTGTATGCCGGGGTGAGCGAGTGCAGTATGGAGAAGGGCAGCCTTCGGGTCGACGCCAACATCTCGATCCGCCCGGCCGGACAGAAGGCGCTGGGCACCAAGACCGAGATCAAGAATCTGAACAGCTTCGCCAACCTGGAGCGCGCCCTGGAGGCGGAGGGGGCCCGGCAGCAGGCCGTGCTGGAGTCGGGGGGGACGGTAGATCAGGTTTCGCTCACCTTCAGCGCGGCCACCGGCCAGGTGCGGCCCATGCGCTCGAAGGAGGAGAGCCACGACTACCGGTATTTTCCCGACCCCGATCTACCTCCGCTGGTGCTGTCGCCCGAGTGGATCGAATCGGTGCGGGCGGAGCTGCCCGAGCTTCCCGCCGCCAGGCGCCGCCGGTTCGTCTCCGCGTTCGGGCTGTCGGCGTACGACGCCGGTGTGCTGACCAGCGAGCGGGCCATTGCCGACTACTTCGAAGCAGTAGCCTCGGCCGGCGTGGATTCCAAAACCGCCGCCAACTGGATCATGGGCGAGGCAATGGCCGGCCACAACGAGTCCGGCGGCTTTGCCGTGACGCCTTCCCGGCTTGCCGGGCTTGTAATGCTGGTTCGAGATGGCATCGTGAGCCATCAGGCGGCGAAAAAGGTGTATGCGGAAATCGCCAGCTCGGGAGACGAGCCCGCCGCGGTCGCCGCCCGGATGGGTCTGGTCCAGGTACGCGACGAAGGCTCGCTCGCCGGCTGGGTCGATGAGGTGCTGGCCGCGCATCCTTCCGAAGTGGCGCGCTACCGCGCCGGGGAGATCAAACTGATGGGATTCCTGACCGGGCAGGTGATGAAGCGGAGCCAGGGCAAGGCCGATCCCAAGGGCGTGCAGCCGGTACTGGCCCGAAAGCTGGGCGGCCAATGACCGTCTCCGGGACGGTGGGCGCTGTGGCCGGCGTCGAAGCCATCCGGCGCCGGTTTCCTGCCCTGGATCGGTCGCATCGCGGGCAACCGGTGGCGTATTTCGACGGGCCGGGAGGCACCCAGGTACCGGCGTCCGTGGTGGACTCGATGGCGGACTACCTGTTCCACCACAACGCCAACACCCACTGGGCCTACCCGACCAGCGTCGAGACCGACGCGATGCTCGCGGCCGCGCGCTCGGCCCTGGCAGATTTCTTGAACGCGACGCCTGACGAAATCGCCTTCGGGCTCAACATGACGACGCTAGCCTTCCATCTGGCCCGCGCACTGGGACGGGAGTGGTCTGCGGGAGACGAGGTCATCGTCACCGAGCTGGACCATCACGGCAACGTGGCGCCGTGGCAGGCGCTGGCGCGGGAACGGGGCATCGTGCTCCGCACCATTCCGCTCCGGGTGGAGGACGGGACCCTGGACCTGGGAGTCCTGCCCCGGCTGCTCGGGCCCCGAACCAGGCTGCTCGCCATCGGCGCGGCCTCGAATGTGCTCGGCACCATCACCGATGTGAGCGCGGCCTGCTCCATCGCCCGGCAGGCGGGGGTGCTCTCGTTCGTCGATGCAGTGCACGCGGCGCCCCACGTGCTGATGGACATGCAAGCCATCGGCTGCGATTTCCTGGGCTGCTCCGCCTACAAGTTCTATGGCCCCCACGTGGGTGTGCTCTACGGCCGGAAGGCGCGGATCGAGGCGCTCGATGTGCCGCGATTGTTGCCCGCGCCCGACTCCGCCCCGGAACGGCTGGAGACCGGCACCCAGAACCATGAGGGAATGGTGGGCGCCGGAGCCGCGGTAGACTTCCTGGCCGGGTTAGGGACCGGCACCACCCGGCGCTCCCGGCTGGCTTCGGCGTTTTCCGAGCTGCACGTTCGCGGGGCCCGATTGTTCGCGATGCTGTGGGAGGCGCTCTCGACCGAGCGGCGGGTCCGGCTCTACGGGCCGCCGCCCGGCGCCCGAAGAACCGCCACCCTTTCCTTCACGGTTTCCGGAATGGACGCGGAGACCGTGTCACGGCGGCTGGCCGAGCGGGGCGTGTTCGTGAGTCACGGAGACTTCTATGCGCCGACGGTGCTGGAACGGCTGGGTGTGCTGGAGACGGGATTGGTCCGGGCGGGGTGCGCGTGCTACACGTCGGAGGGTGAAGTGGAGAGGCTCATACGAGCGGTAACCCAATTGATTCGCAATTAGGCCCATGCTTGACCCGGCCAGTGGGACGCCATCGTGTGGCAGGATGCAATCGGGCCGGGGGCGACACGGAAACGTCATTAGGGGCTTGTTCCTGATCGCTGGAGCAACCGGGTCCGGTGTCTTTGGTTGCCTCCAAGCCCAGAGCTGCGCGGGCTTTCCCTCCCGCCGATTTTCTTTGTCATGGACTGCTTCCGCCTCTTCCGAGGAGCGAACCTTCGGGGTCGCTCCGGGAATTCGGCTTGGCCCCGCGTTCCTCCGCCTGTCAGCGGCGAGACTCGCGCTCCGGGCCGGCCTCGGCTGGGACAATCGATACGGCGCAAGCATGGTGCTGGGCAGGGAACCTTCGACTTTATCTTCATCCGGGCTCAGGATTTGCCCGATGCTCGGGGCGCAGTGGACTCGGAGGGACGGTGCGCGGGCCACGGAGGTCCGCATCGGTCTGACTGCGAGTCGCCGTTGGAAGCTCCCGGGGGGGGGCCGCCATTGGGGTAAGCCCAATTCTCTCTGTCGCGCTACACCGCGAACAGGTTCGTTTCGATTCGGTAGCTTTGGCCGGGGAGGACTACACGCTCTACAACTACTCGGACTTATTCGGCTTGGTGGGGATCGGTTTCTCGGTTCCCCTCCTGCCGGATTTGTCGCTCCGCGGAATGCTCGAGTTGCCGGCGGGAGCGGTTGCACAGCACGCCAGCCTCAACTTCCCACATTCCGGAACGATCGCTTCTTTCGATTCGGGAAGACCCGAGAGTGCAGTATATCGACCTCGTTGCGGATTTCCTTTGCGCACGCTGAGTCGGATGGCGCCCTCTACTCCGCCAGACCGATCAAGCGTTTTCGCTCCGGCGGTGTCTCGTCGGCCGGCCGCAGCCAGGGCCGCTCCACCGCGGACTTGGCCCAGAACCCCAGCTCGAGCGACCGCACTCCGAAATTCTCCTCCGCCAGGTCCAGCAGCCGGCTCGGCGACCCCAGGGTGCCCGCGTCCATGACCCGCTTGCGAAGCCGTTTGGCCGCCTTGAGCGCCGAGTGCCCGTTGGGGTCCAGTCCCCGGGCGGTGAGGCTTTCCAGGTTCCCTGCTTCCGCCGCCGCGAGCATCTCGACGGTCACGTCGTAGGCGGTGCTCAGATGGCGCTCCACGTCCAGGTCGGTCAGGTTCCAGCGGCTCCGGCCCCGCTGCGCCTGCATCGCCCGGTGCCAGCTCTTGGTATGGGTCAGGTGGACCATACCGCGAAACAGCCGCCGGTTGGTCTTCACGCTGAAGATCGTGGGTGAGATGATCCGCTCGAGGTGGCGGTCGGCCGCGGACTGGTCGAGGAGGATGATCTCCCGCGCTCTCCGCGCGTAGCGCCCGCTCAGGTGGGTCTCGACCCGGCTCTCCCAGTAGGTATGCCCCATCGACCGGGTGCTGGTGGTGAGCACCAGCTGTCTGGGAACGAAATAGTTGTGGGCGATCGCATCGCCGGCCAGGTGCGACAGATAGCCCAGGCCGAAGGCGCGCAGGGCGTCGTTCGGGGCCCGGTCCAGGGTTTCCTGGCCGACGTTCCAGAAATGCGAGTGGCGTCCCGCCGGGACGTATTTCTTGGCGATTGAAGTGTCCGGGGCGATGGTGCCGTAGAGAAAATCGAAGGGAAAGGCCTGCAGCAGCGTGGCCACCTGGGGCGGCAGCAGGTGCAGGTTGGCGAGGACCGTCTCGCCCAGATAAATGTGGGTGCCCGGGGTCCAGGCGTGGGCCAGGGCGGGGAAGAACAGGATGCAGAGGCCTACCAGGACAACCGCGGCGGCGAAGCGGCCGCCCGTCAACGGCGCACCAGCCAGCGGCGGATCCGGCCCACCATGCCGGCCCCGTTGCGAACCGAGCGCAGCCCGGCCGCGACGTCGAGGGCGGTGTCCTCCACCTCCTCGTGGACCACCTCGTAGAGCGCGTCCAGATCGCTGAGCTTCCGCTTGACCTTGCGCACGCCTATCTCGAGGTCGTTTCGGACCCTCCGGCTCACGACCAGGTACTGGTTCACTTCCTCCCGGATATCGCCGGAGAGATCGGCGCCGGCATCGGCCACCCGCCGAAGCGCCGAGAGCGCCGGTGAGATTTCCCCCCGGAGCTTGGCCAGCTCCTCGGAGAGCTCGCCGATTTCGGTCGAGGCCTTGCGCGAGATCATCACCGCGGCGGTGGCGATCGCCGCGAACGACAACGCGATGACGATGAGCGCTACGGCGGCGGTCGGCCCCACCCATCCAGGCATATTGGCTCCCATCGGTCAAACATATCCGATCCGCTTGACGGGCGCATCGGCAACCGGCGAGGTTTGCCCTCATGCCTCCCCGATTTCAGGTACACGGCGGCCGCCCCTTGAGCGGCACGATTCGCCCCGCCGGCAACAAGAACGCCGCCCTGCCGATCCTTGCCGCGACCCTGCTGGCCGAAGGACCGGTGGTGCTCACCAACGTCCCCCGCATCCGCGATGTCGAGTCGATGGCGGCCCTCCTGGCCGACCTGGGCGCGTCGGTGCGCTGGACTGGTCCCAACACCGTCACCGTGGACACCGGCAACGCGGCGAGCAAGCCGCTCGATCCGGCGCTTTGCGCCCGGATCCGTGCCTCGATCCTGCTCGCGGCCCCCCTGCTGGCCCGCTTTGGCAAGGTGGTGCTGCCTCCACCCGGAGGAGACGTCATCGGCCGCCGGCGGGTAGACACCCACTTTTTGGCGCTCGAGGCGCTGGGCGCCGTGGTGCTGGTGGGGGATCGCTACGAGATCGAAGCCAGGCACCTCGTCGGCGCCGACATTTTCCTCGACGAGCCCAGTGTCACCGGGACCGAGAA
>JAYUAL010000163.1:0-2081 GCA_043741355.1 Gemmatimonadales bacterium
TATCGCCCTCGCCCTCGTCGCGGGCGGCTGGCTACTCGGGCGCCGTGGCGGCGAGCGTGCTCCAATGGCTGCCGCGACCGCGACGCGTTTCGTGCTGGAGGCCCGGCCGGGGGAGCGCACTCCGGTCCTCATCGGCAAGGTCTTCGCGCTGTCGCCGGATGGGTCGACCCTGGTGTACGTGGCCAGCCAGAGCAGCCGGCCGCAGCAGCTCTTCCGGCGGCGTTTCGACGAGCTGGAAAGCGTACCGATCAACGGCACGATCGGCGCGACCGATCCGGCATTCTCGCCCGACGGCAGCTGGATCGCGTTCATCTCGGGCTCACAATTGGTGAAGGTCTCGCTTGAAGGCGGCACGCCGATCCGCCTGGCCTCGGTGACCGGGAGCGCGGCACGCGGCCTTACCTGGAGCGAGAACGGCGAGATCGTCTTCGGCACCAACGCGTCGCCCACGCTCTTTGCCGTGTCGCAGGACGGGGGCGCGGTGCGGGAGGTGTTCCGGGGGACCGGCAGCATCGGGCTCCGCTGGCCGCAGGCCATTCCCGGATCGGACGAGGTGTTCTTCCACTGGTTCTCCCCCGCGGGCGACTCGGTCTGGGTGTACGCGGGATCGCTGGGGGACGGCAGCTCGACCCGGGTAAACGAGGAGGCCTATCTCGCGCTCGGCCTGCTCGACGACAAATTCGTCTACGTATCCCGGACCGGCGATGTGATGGCGGCTCCGTTCGACCGACGTACGAGGGTCACCACCGGGCCGGCGTTCCGGGTGGCCAACGGGGTGCGGATGAGCACCGGTACCGGGCTCGGCTTCGCCGCGCTCTCCGTTACGGGAGACCTGGTATTCCGCGATGGGGCCGCGGCCTCGCAGCTGGTCTACGCGGACGCGCAGGGACGCACCCGGCCGGCCCTCGCGGATACCCTGGGCATCGAAAATCCGCGCTTCTCCCCCGATGGCCGCCGCATCGCCATGTCGGTCGAGAGCTTCAACCGGAAGGCGATCTACATCCTCGATCGCAGGAGCGCCATCCTTTCACGGCTGGGCGAGGACGAGGCCGCCACCACCAGGGACCGTCCGGAATGGTCACCCGACGGGCGTCGGGTGCTGTACCGGCGCAATGCTCCTGCCGGAAACTTCCTCGTCATGCGTGCCGCCGACCGCAGCGACGCCGAGACCCGGATCCCCGGCCCGCGGGTCGCGGTGAACGAGCTGGTGATGGCGCCCGACGGGCGCACGGTGCTCGGTCGCGCCTCGGCGGGCGCCGCCAGAAGCCAGGACCTCTGGTGGTGGACCCTGCCCGACACCACGCCCCACCACTTCACCGAGTCACCCGAATTCGAGACCGGCGGGCGCTTTTCTCCCGACGGCAGGTGGGTCGCGTATTCGGCCGAGACCGCGGGGCTGCGCCAGGTGTACGTCTCGCCATTCCCGGGGCCGGGCGGGCGCGTGCAAGTCTCCCGGGATGGTGGCGGCCTCCCGGTGTGGGGCGCCGACAGCCGCACCCTCTACTACCCGCAGGCGACGCGGCTGATGGCCGCGAGGCTGTCGTTCACTCCGGCCGTCACCGTCCTGGGAACCCGCGCGGTGCTGGAGGGAGACTACGCGCTCGACGACCCGCTTCATGCGGCGTTCGACGTCGCGCCGGACGGCACCTTTCTCCTGGTGCGTCCGGTACGTGAGGCGCGCACCGTGGTCATCCGCGACTTCAGGACCGAGATACGAAACCAGCTCGCCAGGCAGGGAAAGCAATGATGCTACCGCCCAGGCTGGTCGCTGCCCTCGCCGACCGCTACCGGATCGAGCGCGAGCTGGGGGCAGGCGGCATGGCCACCGTCTACCTGGCCCGGGACCTCCGGCACGAGCGCGACGTCGCGGTCAAGGTGCTGCACCCCGATCTCGGCGCCGCGTTGGGCGGCGATCGCTTTCTCAGTGAAATTCGCACCACCGCGCGGCTCCAGCACCCCCACATCCTGCCGCTGCTCGACAGCGGCGAGGCCGACGGCCTGCTCTACTACGTGATGCCGCTTGTCACCGGCGAGACCCTGCGCACCCGCCTCGAACGCGAGCGGCAGCTGCCGATCGGCGA
>JAYUAL010000164.1:0-2081 GCA_043741355.1 Gemmatimonadales bacterium
CGGTCCCCGCCGGCATACACTTCAGTGCCGTCCGCGGTGCGGCCTCCACACGTCGAGTGGAAAAACGCGTCGATGAGCCGGCCCGCGAACATGAGCACCTGCCCGGCGGTCTCCTGAACGGCCTGATCCGAGACCGCCGTCTCGAAGCCGATTCCGGCATAGGCCTGGTCGGCGACCGACGAGAGCAGATCGTACCCCCGCACCCGCCACTGCCCGGCCCGCCGCATCGCGACCGTGCGCGAGACGATGGCCTGGGCCCGGAGCGCCGCCAGGTCCTGCTCAGTGCGCCTGCCCATCTCGGCGCCGACCACGCCCCGAAGGTATTCCTCGAGCCCCACGATGTTGACCGCCATCACGCCGGACGGGACGCTGGAGAGAATCGCGGTGCCGCGATAGTCCCTCCCGCCGAGGCGGACCGGGCTGCCCGAATCAGCCGGCTCCACGATCAGCGTGGCGGAGGCAACGATGTCCTCGGTGCTGAACCGCACCCGCAGGCCTTCGCGGGTGGCCGCAATGACTGCGGGCACTCCCGCCGGGAGTGCAATGAGGCCGCCGCCATCGGTGCCGCGGAGCATGAGCGCCACACCTCCACCGACGTTGACCGAGAGTGCTCCGGGGATTAGTCCGACCCTGATGTCCGGCGCCGCGCTCAGCGGCGTGGCGCCCGGGCCCAGCTCCGGGCGCGCACAGGCCGCGGCGAGGAGGATCGCCGCGAGCCCTGCCCGGTCCCACCGGTCAGCCACGGAAATTGCCGAACTTGAGCTCGAGCTCGAAATTCTGCGAGCGGAGGAACGCGATGACCGACTGGAGCTCATCCTTCGAGGGGCTGGTGATTCGGAGTTCGTCGCCCTGAATCGAGGCCTGCACTTTCTTGAAGCCGTGCTCCTTGATCGCTTTCTGGATCTTCTTGGCGATATCCTGGGGGATCCCCTGAGTAAGGGTGATCTCGCAGCGCACCGATGTGCCCGCGCCGGGGATCATGTCCCCGGTCTTCAGATTCTTGAGCGGCACCCCCCGTTTAGCGCACTTGGCCTCCACCACCTCGAGGACCTGCTTCATGCGGAATTCATCGTCCGCATGGAGCTTGATGACGGCCTTGGTCCGGTCGAACTCGATGGTAACGTGGGTGCCCTTGAAGTCGTAACGCTGGGCGATCTCCTTGACCACCTGATTGACCGCGTTGTCGACTTCCTGAAGATCGGCCCCGGTCGAGACGTCGAACGAAGCGGTGCCGGCCATGCTAGAAGAGGAAGGATTCGAGGGCTTTGGAGCGACTCACGTGACGGAGCCGGGAGAGTGCCTTTTCCTTGATCTGGCGAACCCGTTCCCGGGTAATGCCCAGCAACGCGCCGATTTCCTCCAGGGTCATCGGCTCGGGACTGTCCAGCCCGAAATAGAGCCGGAGAATCTTGGCCTCCCGCTCCTTGAGCCCCTTGAGCACCTCCTCGATGCACTGGTTGAGGGCATGCTCGAAGGTCTCGGCGTCCGGACCGGGGTTCTGGTTGTCGGGGAGGTAGTCGAGGAGCCGGTTGTCTTCTCCGGGCGTGAGCGGCGCATCGAGCGAGAGGTGGTTCTGGGAAATGGAGAGGGTCTTCTGCACCTCCTCCATGTCGATATCCATCCCCTCGGCGATCTCCGCCGGAGTCGGTTCCCGGCCGAGCTCCTGCAGCAGCACCGACGAGCGCCGGGTAATTCGGTAGAGGGTGCCCGCCCGGTTGAGGGGCACCCGAACGATGCGGCTCTGCTCCGCCAGCGCCTGGAGAATGGCCTGGCGGATCCACCAGACGGCATAGGAGATGAACTTGATCCCCTTGGTCTCGTCGAATTTGTGAGCGGCGCGGATCAGGCCGAGGTTGCCCTCGTTGATGAGGTCGGAGAGGGAAACGCCCTGATTCTGATACTTCTTGGCCACCGACACCACAAAGCGCAGATTGCTGCGCACCAGCTTGTCGAGCGCCTCTTCCTCGCCCAGACGGATCCGCTGCGCCAGGGTCACTTCCTCTTCCTGGGCGATCAGCGGGTAGCGGCTGATTTCACGGAGATACTGGTCGAGCGACCCCTCGTCCGAGGACGTGGGGCCG
>JAYUAL010000165.1:0-5059 GCA_043741355.1 Gemmatimonadales bacterium
GCTAGCAGCCGGGGCGTGGTAGGCATGGTTCTCCGGCAGGGACTTCGCCTCACCGGGATCGGCCTCGCGGTGGGCGCGGTGCTC
Organism: Gemmatimonadales bacterium; assembly: GCA_043741355.1. Classification (GTDB taxonomy): domain Bacteria; phylum Gemmatimonadota; class Gemmatimonadetes; order Gemmatimonadales; family GWC2-71-9; genus JABFSM01. The sequence goes on from JAYUAL010000165.1 coordinate 85, forward strand.
TCGCTCGGCGCCGGAATGCTGCTTCGAAGTCAGCTTTTCGGCCTGAGTCCCGCCGATCCGGTGACCTTCGGCTCGCTGGCGCTGCTGCTGGGGATCGTGGCCACCGGGGCGAGCATTCTTCCCGCCCGCCGCGCGGCGCGGGTGGATCCCATCGTCGCGTTGCGGAGTGAGTAGATTTAGCGTCTTGGCGTCTTAGCGTCTTAGCGAGCCCAATGATCCAATTCCAGAACGTCGAAAAATTCTACCAGACCGGCCCGTCCCGTACCTGGGTGCTTCGCCAGATCGATCTCACCATCGAAGAGGGCGAATTCGTCACCATCATGGGGCCGAGCGGGGCGGGGAAGTCCACGCTCCTCGGCATCATGGGGATGCTGGACGCGGGCTGGACCGGCTTCTACGAATTTGCGGGACACCCGGTTCACCAGCTCAAGCCGAAGCAGCGGGCCGAGCTCAACCGCCAGTTTATCGGATTCGTGTTCCAGCAATACCACCTGATCGACGATCTGACGGTCTACGAGAACATCGAGACTCCCCTCTCCTACCGGGATGTGCCCAAGGGGGAGCGCCAGGCGATGGTGGCCGATATCCTGGACCGGTTCCAGATCGTGGGAAAGAAGGATCTCTACCCCAACCAGCTTTCCGGCGGGCAGCAGCAGCTGGTGGGGGTGGCGCGGGCCGTGGTGGCCCGGCCGAAGCTGATCCTGGCCGACGAGCCGACTGGAAATCTTCACTCCGCGCAGGCGCGCGAGATCATGGAGCTCTTTCGTGGGCTCAACCGGGAAGGGACCACGATCGTCCAGGTGACGCACTCGGAAGAAAACGCGAAGTTCAGCAAGCGGATCGTGCAGGTGAAGGATGGATGGATGGTCAGGGAGTAGGGTTTCCTCTCATGCCCTCTCCCCTCGTCCTCATCGCCGATGATCAATCGGATGTCGTAGAGGCCCTTCGCCTCCTGCTCAAGGCCGAGGGCTATCGCACCGCCACCGCCCACGTGCCCGAGGGGGTCGTTGCGCTCCTGGAGAGGGAGCAGGTCGATGCCGCCCTCATCGACCTCAACTACACCCGCGACACCACGTCGGGTCGCGAGGGGCTCGATCTGCTCTCCCGGATACGCGCGATCGACCCAACTCTCCCGGTGATCGTGATGACCGCCTGGGGCAGCGTGGACAAGGCGGTCGAGGCCATGCGCCTCGGCGCCCGCGACTTCATCGAGAAGCCGTGGGACAACACCCGCCTCCTCACCACCCTCCGCACCCAGGTCGAGCTCACCCGGGCTCTCCGCGCCACCCAGCGGCTGGAGCAGGAAACTCAGCTCCTCCGCCGGAGCGGGCTCCCCGACCTGGTGGCCGACTCCCCCTCCATGCGCCCGGTGCTGGAGCTGATGGAGCGCATCGCGCCGAGCGACGCCAACGTCCTGGTAACTGGCGAGCACGGCACCGGCAAGGAGGTCGTGGCCCGCTGGATCCACGCCGCCAGCCGGCGCAGGGAGCGGTCACTGGTGGTGGTGAACGTCGGCGGTCTCTCGGAAGGCGTGTTCGAGAGCGAGCTCTTCGGTCACGTCAAAGGCGCTTTCACCGATGCCAAGAGCGATCGCGCCGGGCGCTTCGAGCTCGCCGATGGCGGAACGCTGTTCCTGGACGAGATCGCAAATATCGGGCTCTCTCAACAGTCCCGTTTGCTCCGCGTTCTGCAGACTGGCGAGCTGGAGCGGGTCGGGTCTTCCCAGACCCGCAGGGTGAACGTCCGCGTGATCGCCGCGACCAATGCCGACCTCAAGGCGGAGGTGGCCTCCGGCCGTTTCCGGGAGGACCTGCTTTTCCGCATCAACACCATCGAGATCAAGCTGCCGCCGCTTCGGGAGCGCCGCGAGGACATCTTGCCCCTGGCGCAGTACTTTCTGAAACGCCACTCGACCCGGTACGGGAAGTCGCGGGGCGGGTTCGCCGACGAGGCCGCGCTGCTGCTGCGCGAATACGACTGGCCCGGCAACGTCCGGGAGCTCGATCACTCGGTCGAGCGCGCAGTACTGCTGGCGCGCCAGGATGTCCTCGAACCCGTCGATTTTGCTCTCACGCCGCCAGTGGCCCGCGCCGGTGCCGCCGACCCGTCCGGCATGAATCTGGAGGAGCTGGAGCGCGAAGCGATCCGCCAGGCACTGGCTCGTCACGATGGAAACGTGAGCCTCGCGGCCAAGGCGCTGGGGCTGTCGCGGAGTGCGTTGTATCGGCGCCTTCAGCGATACGGACTGTGAGCAGTAACCGCGGCTCCCCGCTTCCCGCTCCCCGCTTACTTTTCCTGTGTGACACTCGCCCACGACCGCCGGATCTTCCTGCTTGCCCTCCTCGCGGGCCTGCCCGCGCTGATCGCCGTGACAGTACTGCTCTGGCTGGTCCCCACCTCCGGTCTGCTCCGTGGCACCATTCTGGGCGCCCTCGTGGTCCTCTGGCTGGTGGCCGCGCGTGCCGCGCAGCTCCGGGTCGTTCGCCCCCTGCAGGTCATCGCCAATCTTCTGGCCGGCCTGCGCGAAGGACACTTCACCCTCCGGGCCCGCGAGGAGGAGAGCGACGACGTGCTGGGTGCGGTTCGCCGGGAGGTCAACGCCCTCCAGGAAACCCTGCGGGAGCAGCGCCTGGGAGCGCTTGAGGCCGACGCGCTGCTGCGCCGGGTCATGGAGGAGATCGACGTCGCAGTCTTCGCATTCGATGCCGAGGGCGCGCTTCGCCTGGCCAATCGCGCCGGCGAGCGCCTGCTGGGCCAGCCCGCCGAGCGCCTGATCGGACGCACCGCCCCGCAGCTGGGGCTGGAGCAGACGCTGGAGGGAGAGACCCCCCGCATTCTCGAGATGGCCGTGCCCGGTGCCGCCACTGGAAAGTGGGAAGTCCGCCGGCGCCCGTTCCGACAGGGAGGGCTGCCACTCGACATGGTCGTGCTGGCCGACATCAGCCGCGTGCTCCGCGCCGAAGAGCGGCAGGTCTGGCAGCGGCTGGTCCGGGTGCTCTCCCACGAGATCAACAATTCCCTGGCCCCGATCAACTCGCTGGCCGGCACGCTCACCAGTCTGCTCGACCGCGAGCCGCGTCCGCCCGACTGGGAAGACGACCTGCACAAAGGGCTCGACGTCATTCGCGCTCGCAGTGACGCGCTCAATCGTTTCATGGCCTCCTACGCGCGTCTCGCAAAGCTCCCGCCCCCGACGCTGGCTCCGCTCGACGTGGCCGAATGGGTGCGCCGCGTGGTGCGGCTCGAAGGCCGGCTCCCGGTGCGCCTCATCGAGGGCCCCGCGCTGAGCATCCGTGCCGACGGCGACCAGCTCGACCAGGTCCTCATCAATCTGATCAAGAACGCCACCGAGGCGGCCCAGCTCACCGGGGGCGCGGCGGAGGTGACCTGGGCGGTCAAGGATGACACCCTGGAAGTGGAGGTGCGTGACGAGGGGCCCGGCCTTCCCACCACCGCCAACCTGTTCGTGCCGTTCTTCACCACCAAGCCCAACGGCTCAGGGATCGGCCTGGTGCTCTGCCGCCAGGTGGCCGAGGCGCATGGCGGCGGCGTCACGCTTCACAACCGAACCGACCGGCTCGGCTGCGTAGCGCGGCTCCGGCTCAGGAGATAGACGGGCTGTGCTTCGCACATTCCTGCTTTGGCTCTCCCGCCAGCCGACCATCTTCAAGATTATTCGCAGCAACCGCGTGGCCCGCTTCTTCGCCTCCCGTTTCGTCGCCGGAGAGACGATCGACACCGCCGTCGCGGCGGCGGCAGCGCTCAACCAGCGTGGCATCACCGCCTCGCTCGACATTCTCGGAGAAAGCGTAGCCGAGACCGTTGCCGCCGAAGCCGCCTGTGCGCAGTATCTCGCCCTGCTGGACCGCATGGCCGAGGCCAGGGTGGAAGTCAACGCGTCGGTCAAGCTGACCCAGATGGGTCTCGACGTCGACTCGGCGCTCTGCGAGCGCAACATGCGCCGCATCCTGGATCGCGCGCGGGCGCTCGGCGGGTTTGTGCGGCTGGATATGGAATCGTCGGAGTATACCCAGCGCACCCTCGATTTCTTCGAGCAACGGCTCTTCCCGGAGTTCGGGCCGCACCTGGGGGTCGTGATCCAGTCGGCGCTGCGCCGCTCCACCGACGACATCGAGCACCTGATCCTGAGCGGCGCGCGGGTACGGCTCTGCAAGGGCGCCTACCTCGAGCCCGACACCGTGGCCTTCCCCCGCAAGAAGGACGTCGACGCCCATTACGTCCGCCTGATGGAGCAGCTCCTGCTCCGAGGCCACTACCCGGGAATCGCCACCCACGACGAGAAGATCATCGCGCACGCGGAGGCCTTCGCACGCGCCAATGGAGTCGCGCCGGAGCGATTCGAGTTCCAGATGTTGTACGGGGTGCGGCGCGACCTGCAGGCCGGCCTCCGCGCCAGAGGTTGGCGCATGCGGGTGTACGTTCCCTTCGGCGGCCAGTGGTACCCGTATCTGATGCGGCGCCTCGCCGAGCGCCCCGCCAATATCGCGTTCCTGCTCGGCAGCGTCATCCGGGAGGGCGTATCCCGCCAATCGACCCCGAGCTGACCCTGGGCGGCTACATGAAACGCCACGAGCGCGCCTCCGCGTTCGGCGGGAGCGACGGGCACGCCTATTCGGTGGCGATCTGGGTCGACGAGGAGCCGAACGAGAAGGGGCGCTACGGCGCGGCCCTGCTCTTCGTGCGCTGGAATCCCGCGGGAAACGCCCCGGCGGGCCACGTCGAGTCGGGGGCCCTCGCCTGGGGCAAGACTCCGGCGGAAGCCGAAGAGCGACTCAGGGGATTTTCGCTGTTCGACGTGAAGGCCGAGCTCGATGCCGCCATCGCGGCCCAGCAGGGGGAATGGTGAGCGGTCAAAAGGGTCTGGTACTGGAGCGGGAGGGCGGCACCTTCCGGGTTGCCACCGAGGGCGGGGAGGTCATGGCGGTGCTCCGCGGCAAGGCCAAGCGCAGCCGCT
>JAYUAL010000166.1:0-11686 GCA_043741355.1 Gemmatimonadales bacterium
CCCACGCCTTCAGCCGCCGAAAGGGAATCATGGTTTCGAAAGGTCGCCGGAAACAACGGGCGGATGACAACCGTATTCCCGCCATGTGCGTGCCTTTTCTTAGCGTCTTAGCGTCTTGGCGTCCTACATTTTGACGACCTCCTTCGCACCCCGCGCAGACGCCGCCGCTCGCCAGCAACAGCTCGACTCCATGAAACGCCGGGCCACCGGCCTCCTGGCGCTCGCGGCCGCGATCTTCGTGGCGGCCAGATTCTTCGAGCCCCGGTACCCGTGGCTTGGCTATGTCCGGGCCACCGCCGAGGCGTCGGTGGTGGGCGGGCTGGCGGACTGGTTCGCCGTCACGGCCCTGTTCCGGCATCCCCTCGGCATTCCGATTCCCCACACCGCGATCATCGGGCGGCAGAAGGACCGCATTGGCCGCATCATCGGCAATTTCGTCCAGCACCACTTCCTGGCCCGCGATGCGGTCTCGGCCAAGTTGCACGGTATGGGCATCGCGCACCGCGCCGCGGAATGGCTCGCCCAGCCGGAGAATGCTCAGCGGATCGCGGTGCAACTCGCGAGCGGGGTGGCCAAGACGCTCGAGGCGCTGCCGGACGACAAGATCCGGGAGCTGATCCAACAGGGAGCCAAGGATCGCATCCACGCGACCCGCGTGGCGCCGGTGCTGGGCAAGACGCTGGCGCTGGTGGTGGCGGGTGACCGGCACCAGGAGCTGCTCAACGAGGCGATCCGCCTGGCGGCGCAGGCGGTGGATGCCAACCGCGAGCTGATCCGGAAGCGGATCAAGGAAAGCAGCCCGTGGTGGGTGCCCGGTGTGGTGGACGAGAAGATCTACCACCGCATCCTGAGCGCGATCGAGCGGCTGCTCCAGGACGTGAGTAACGACCCGGCCCACCCGCTGCGCGCCTCGTTCGATCATAAGCTTCGCGAGCTGGTGGAGCGGCTGCAGCATTCCCCGGAAGCCGGGGCGCGCGCCGAGGCGCTCAAGGACGAATGGCTCAGCGACCCGGCAATCGAGGAGCTATCCAACTGGGTCTGGGAAACGACCCGCCGCGCCGTCCAGGGCTACGCGACCCGCACCGAAGGGGATGAACCGGGGCCGCTGGCCCGTGGGGTGAGTGCGTTCGGCAGAACGCTGCTCACCAACCAGGAGCTGCTGGCGGACATCGAGGCGTTCGGCATCAATGTGCTGGTGGACACGATCGAGAAGCACCGCCACGAAGTGGCCGACCTCATCGCGCAGACGGTGGCGCAGTGGGATCCGGAGGAGGCCTCCCGCCGGCTCGAGTTGGCGGTGGGCCGGGACCTCCAGTACGTGCGGATCAACGGCACTCTCGTGGGGGGATTAGTGGGGCTGCTGATCTATGTGGTGCCGCGGCTATTCTCCTAGGCTGTCAAGCAGAGAGGGCGGGCTCGGGAATTCCCTTGGGGAACTCGGCGGCCGCCTGGTCGCTGATCGCGACCCCGTTCCTGACGTATACCCGGTAGCTCAGATCCTCGAACCAATTGAGCCGGCTGACCCCCAGGAGGCGATAGCGTTCCGCAAAGCGTGGGTCAGCCAGGATCTGCAGGTCCGAGGTTCGAAACAGCTTTCCCCGTCGGGACGTCAGCAGCACAAGGGCCGGATTGCGCGCAAAAAAATAATCGGTCGAAAAGCCCTCCTTCGCGATGTGCAGGTCGACCAGCGCTTCCGGGTGAATGTCAACCGTTTTCAGACCGGCAACATACGGCACTATCCCCGCGTCCGCGGTGGCGAGGAGGGCATCGGCCGGAGCGTTTTTCCGCAGCCACTCGGCCACTGCGCGCAGCCGGTCGGCAAACCATACCGACCCCACGGCCTGCATCCTGACGTCTTTGAAGATGCCGAAGTTGAGGCTCAGGAGCGCCAGGCCCACCGTGACCAGTCCCGTCAGCCGCCTGGGGTTCGGCTCCGACGCCTTCCCCGCGCCATTGACGTTTGCCAACGAGACCCCGGCCAGAAAAAACAGCGGAGTGAGTCCGCTGTGATAGCGCATTGCGGGATACCAGTCGACGAAATTGAAGAAAACCAGACTGTACAGCACGCCCAGGATGAGCCCGATTACCTCGGTGCGCTTCTCGGCGGGTTGCGAGCGGGAGGCGACCAGGCCGGCTCCTCCCACAGGAACGCCAGGACGTCCTGTCGATACGGGAGCTGGGCGACATCGAGTGTGACTCGCCGGGCAATTTCACTCTTGAATCGGGCTTTTCCCCGGAACAGCCAGATCGGCAGCAGCAGGAGGGTTAGCGGCTGGCTTTTGAGGGCGAGGAGCGACTCCCAGAGAACATCGGTGGCCAGCAGGCTCCCGTCGAGGTCGACGAACAACGGGGGACCCGGGCCGGCAGTGGCGGTCGTCCCAATTGGCCCGCGACCAAAAGGGAGGTTCATGCCGGTGAATATATCCGGCGGCGAATCAAGCGGCCAGGATCGGTCGACGCAGCGTAGCGCTCACAGTTGCAGCGCCGGCAGCCTATCCCAGCGGGACCATCCCGCCGGTCCGATGACGATCCGGATGGCGGGCCGGCTCGCGCCGGTGACGCGGGAGACAGTGGTCCGATAACCCGGGCGTTTCCGCTCCGCCAGTCGGGCTCCGGAACCTCCCAAAAAACGATCTGCCGAGGCTTCGTCGTCCCAGATCACGTACCACACCAGGGCGGGACCCTCCGGCGTACGATAGGCCCGGAACCGGTCGCCTCCCCAACCGATGGCATTGTCCAGCACTTCCCCTCCGCCACGCAGTACGGCGGCGAGCACCTGGATCTCCCGCTCGCCGAGGGTGTCCTCATAGAGCGCCTTCTCGACGTCGTCGAAGCGGACCGGCACCGGTTGGTCTCCCCGGTCGTAGCGATCGGGGTGGAGGATCTGCTCGGTGGACCGGGGCAGCTCCGCCACGGTCGGGAGCGCACGCTCCACCCGCGCCGAATCCCACCAGCGCATCCACTCGGCGCCGTTGAGGTAGGGAAAGATCAGTCCCTCCCGGAGCACCAGCGGCGCCTTCGCGAAGACCTGCATCGACGACGCCGAGCTCCGTACCTGCTCGCGGGCCATGGCCCAGAATTGCGGCTGCCGGATGAGCTCGCGGTTGGGCGCGAGTGCCAGGATCGAGGCGATCATCGCGTGGCCCTCGAGCACCGCCTGGGCCGCGGTCTGCTGATCTGCGTCCGTCTGCTTCTTCATGATCGAATCGAGCGGCAGATACTGGTGTTGCAGCGCGTGGACCAGCTCGTGGGCCAGTACCAGGCGAAGCATGGTGGGCTCGGCGCCGCGGACCCCGTACAGGGTGCTGGTGGCCGGATCGTAGAAGCCCGCCACCTGTTCGCTGTACAGATCCAGCAGCAGCGCCTTGAGGTCCAGCGTGTCGGGGAGCAGACCGAGCAGCTTGTACACCGCCTCGACCCCTTCCTGGCGCTCGGGAGGAAACTCCTGCTTGAGCTTCTCGAGCAGGAAATCGTGCACTTCCTCCCGGCTCTTGAGGTCAGATTTGGTTGGCCCCTTGAACGTGAGCCCGGTAGCCCGCTCCACGACCGGGCGGAGACTGTCCACCAACCGGCCGATGTCCCGGTCCTGGGGCTTCTGCGGGGCGGCGCCCCGGCAGCAGACCAGCGCGGCGAAGAGCAGCAGGCCGGTTCGGCGCATCAGCCGACTCCGAGATAGCGCTGGTACCATGCGACCAGCGCGGGACCAACCACGTAGGTGACCGCCGCGCCGATCGCGAGGAACACCCCGAAGGGAACCAGCTTCTCCTCCTTCTTGAGAATCCTGAGCGGGAGAAAGATCGCTATACCGGCGAGCGCCCCCAGGAAAATGGTGAGCAGGACACCCTGCCACCCGAGAAACGATCCGACCATCGCCATCATCTTGATGTCGCCGCCGCCCATCGCCTCTTTCTTGAAGGCCCAGGTGCCCAGGGCGCCCACCAGATAGAGGATGCCGAAGCCGACAGCGGCCCCGATGGCCGCGACGATGATCCCGTTCACGCCCGACGCCGCTGCCAGCACCATGCCGATGGCCAGGCCACCCCAGGTGAACTCGTTGGGAATGATGTACTCGCGCGCGTCGGTGAGGGCGATGCCGATGAGCAGCGTGCCGAACAGGGCGCCCTTGAGCGCCTCGAGGCTCAAGCCGTAGTGCCAGGCCATGGCGGCCCAGAGCAGCGCCACCGACAGTTCCACCAGCGGATAGAGACTGCTGATCGGCTCCCGGCATCCCCGGCATTTTCCCCGCAGGAGGAGCCAGGAGAGCACCGGGATGTTGTCGCGCCATCCCACCGGCCGTCCGCACCTGGGACAGCGCGACGGCGGCGAGACCACCGACTGCTCCGACGGAAGCCGCACGATGCAGACGTTGAGGAAGCTCCCGATGACCGCCCCGAACACTCCACCGATCAGGGCGAGGAGCGCCGATTCACTCACGCGTCACCTCATAGAGGAGAATGCCCGCGGCGATGCCGACATTGAGCGACTCCGCGCCGGGGCGGAGCGGAATGCCGATCCGTCCGTGGGCCCACCGGTCGAACGAGGGACGGGCGCCGGCGCCTTCGTTCCCCACCACGATGGCAAGCGCATGGCCGAGGTACCGCTTCGGGGGAGCCCCGTCGGCGGCCGCCACCAGCAACCGGACCCCGGATGCCTGGGTCCACGACTCCAGCGCCGGCTCATCCACCGCCACATAAGGCAACCGGAACAATCCGCCCATGGTGGCGCGCAGGGTCTTTGGATTGGTGACCTCCGCGGTGCCCGGCAGCGCCAGGACGCCGGCCGCGCCGAGTGCGAAGGCAGACCGCACCATCGTGCCCACGTTGCCGGGATCCTGGACCGCATCCAGTACCAGGACCGGGGCGCGCGGGCCGGGCTTCACGTCCCCGAGACTCCACGAGGGCGGCGCGATTACCGCGAGCACGCCCTGGGGGTGCTCGGTGGCAGCCAGCTCGCCGAGCTCCTCATCGCTCACTCCGACGACTTCGTGCCCCGCCTTCACCAGCGCGGCTTTCAGGGCCCCGCCCCGCGCGGTAGCTTCCAGCGCCGGGCTCGCGAGGACGTGCCGGATGGCAACGCCCGCGGCGAGCGCCTCTTCGAGCAGGCGCACCCCTTCGGCCAGCGCCAGCCCGCGCCGCTCCCGGCCCCGGGCCAGCTTCAGATCCCGCACCAGCGTGTGCAGCGAGTGACTCATCGGATGCGAATTGCCCTCACGATCGCGGGGTCCGACTCCGGTGGCGGCGCCGGAATCCAGGCGGATCTCAAGACGTTTCAGCGCTTCGGCGTCTTCGGAACCTCGGTGGTTACTGCCGTCACCGCGCAGAATACCCGCGAAGTCCGTGCCGTACACCCGGTGCCGATCGAGAACGTCCTCGCGCAGCTCGAGGCCCTGGCCGACGATCTTCCCCCCGCCGCTCTGAAAACCGGGATGCTGGCCACCAGTGCGCTGGTGGTGGCGGTAGCCAGCGCGATCGGGCGATACCGCTTTGGCCCCTACGTGCTCGATCCGGTGATGGTGGCCACTTCAGGCGACCGCCTGCTGGATCCCGACGCCGAGCGCGAGGTGCTGGAGCGGCTCCTGCCGCTCGCCACGCTGGTGACGCCGAACCTGGACGAGGCCGCGATCCTGACCGGCATCCCAGTGAACAACCCCGCGGCAATGGAACGCGCCGGCCGCCTGCTGCTGGAACGAGGCGCGCACGCGGCGCTGGTCAAGGGCGGACATCTCCCCGGGAAGCGGCTGGTCGACGTGCTGGTGACCCCGGACGGCGTCAGGCACCTGCGCCACGAGCGCATCGACACCACTTCCACCCACGGCACCGGCTGTACGTTGTCCGCGGCGGTCACCGCCGGGTTGGCCCTGGGCCGGCCGCTGGAGGTAGCGGTGAGCGATGCGCTGGACTTCGTCCGCCGCGCCATTGCCGCGGCACCGGGGCTGGGCGGAGGGCATGGGCCAGTGGCCTAAGACGCTATGACGCTATGACGCTAAGTTGTAAGAGTTCTTTCTTAGCGTCTTAGCGTCTTCGCGTCATGCCAGACCCTCCACGACTCCCTCCACCAGCCGAGCCAGCTCCTTCCCCGCCCTCCCCGCGGTCTCCATCACGTCCTTGTGGGACAGCGGCACGTGACTGATCCCCGCCCCGGGATTGGTCACCAGGGAGAAGCCCAGGCACCGAATCCCCTGGGCCCGCGCGGCGATCACTTCGACCACCGTGCTCATCCCTACCGCGTCGGCGCCGAGCCGCTCGAGCATGCGCACTTCCGCCGGGGTCTCGTAACTCGGGCCCATCAGGCCGGCGTAGATCCCCTCCTCGAGGGGAATACCCAGTTTCCGCGCCGCGGCCCGAGCCGTCTCCCGCATCGCCCCGTCATACGCCTCGCTCATATCGGGAAAGCGCTCATCGCCTTTGCGCACGTGCCCGACCAGCGGATTCTTGCCGGTGAGATTGAGATGGTCCGAGATGAGCATCAGGGTTCCGGCGGTAAAGCTCTTGCGCACCCCGCCCGCGGCATTGGTGACGATCAGAGTTTTGATCCCCAGTGCGCCGAACACCCGCACCGGAAGGACGTTCTCTTCCGGGGTGTATCCCTCGTACATGTGGAAGCGACCGCTCTGGGCGATCACCGTCTTCCCACCCAGGGTTCCGATGACCAGCTCGCCCTTGTGCCCCTCCACCGCCGGAGCGTGAAATCCCGGGAGATCTCCGTAGGGAATCCGCACCGCGTCAACCACCGCGTCGGCCAGACCGCCTAACCCGGAACCGAGGACGATCGCGAGGGATGGCGTCCGCCCCTCCAGCTTCCCCGTGATGATGTCACGCGAGGCCATGATATTGCTCACAGCAGGATCCCCGCGATCGTGGCCGACATGAAGTTGGCCAGCGTGCCGGCGAGCATGGCGCGAAAGCCCAGCTTGGCCAGGTCGCTCTTCCGGGTCGGAGCCAGAGCGCCGATGCCGCCGATCTGGATGCCCACCGAGCTGAGATTGGCAAAGCCGGCGAGCGCAAAGGAGGCAATGGTGAAAGAGCGCGGGTCGAGCGTGGCCTTGAGGGGTCCGAGCTGCGAGAAGGCCACGAACTCGTTCAGCACGGTGCGGGTGCCCAGCAGGCTCCCGACGACGCCGCTGTCCTTCCAGGGCACCCCCATCGCCCACGCGATCGGCCGGCCGATCCACGAGAGCACGGTCTGCAGATTCTCCGGGAACACCGGCAGGTGGGAGTGGATCCAGCCCATGGCTCCATTGGTCAGCGCTACCAGCGCGATGAACGACACCAGCATCGCGATGACGTTGAGCATCAGGTGGAGGCCTTCGCCGGTGCCGCGGGCCGCAGCGTCCACCAGGTTCACGTCGGTCTTGGGAATGTCCAGCTTGACGTTGCCGTAGGTCTCCGGGATCTCGGTTTCCGGCTGGAACATCTTCGACATCATGATGGTGCCAGGCGCGGTCATGATCACCGCGGTGAGGAGATGGCGGGCCTCGATGCCGAAGGCGATGTACGCCGCCATGATCGAGCCGGAGATGTGGGCCATGCCGGCGGTCATGACGGTCATGAGCTCGGACATGGTCATTTTGGGCAGGAACGGCCGGATGGTGAGCGGCGCCTCGGTCTGCCCCATAAAGATCGAGGCCGCCACGTCGAGGCTCTCGGCCCCGCTGGCCCGCATGATCTTGCTCATCACCACCGCGAAGGCGCGGACCACGAGCTGCATCACGCCGAGGTAATACATGATCGCGAAGAGCGCCGAGACGAAGATGATCGCGGGGAGGATCTGGAAGGCGAAGATGACACCGAGGCTCGAATCGGGCTTGCCGAGCTCGCCGAAGACGAACGAGGAGCCGACGTAGGAAAAGTGCAGCACCGAAGTCACAAAGGACCCGAGAACGCGGAACATCTCCCGTCCGAAGGGAACCCGGAGCACGAAGATCGCAAAGAGGATCTGCAGCCCGAGACCCCAGGCCACCGTCTGCCAGCGGATCGCCTTGCGGTTGCTCGACATCGCGTAGCCGATGCCGATGATCAGCGCCATGCCGATCAGCCCGACCAGCCGGGTGGTGATCGGGGTGGGTGCCGGGAGGACGAGAGGACGGGAGGACGGGAGTGCGCCAGCGCTGTCCTGTGCCACGGTGTCGCGCTGCTGCGCCACAAGCGCTCCGAAGCCGCGGCCGGTGGCGCCGGGAATGAACCACGAGGCGCCGACCGCCACCATCACGAGCCCCGCCAGCAGGAGGTATTTCTTCACAGAGCCTCCAGCTCGGTCTGAACGCTCGCCAGCAGGGCCTGCCGCTCGGGCCACGGCAGAAAAGCCGCGGCAAAGGCGTTGAGGATCATCCGGTGGATCTCCCCCTGGGTGAAGCCGAGGCTCCGGTGGGCCAGCCAGTACTCATCCGAGAGGTGCACGCCGCTCATCAGCCAGCTGTCGGTGCAAAGAGTCACCGCAAGGCCGGCGTCGAAATACCGGCGCACCGGGTGCTCGGCGACGGTGGCCACGGCGTGGGTCTGCAGGTTGCTGGTAATGTTGGTTTCCACCGCGATCTGCCGGTCGCGGACGAAGGCCTGAAGCTCCGGATCTTCCCAAAGCCTGGTGCCGTGCCCGATCCGCACGGCGTGGCAGCGGCGGATCGCCTCGGCGATCGACTCCGCCCCGGCCGCTTCACCGGCATGGACCGTGATCCCGAGGTTCCCCGCGATGGCGATATCGAAGGACTCTCCATGCAGGCCTGGCGGGCGCCCCGCTTCGCCCCCGGCCAGATCGAACCCGACGACGCCGAACCGCTTGCAGCGCACCGAATGGTGCGCAATCTCGACCGAGCGGGAGGGATCGTAATGCCGAAGCGAGCAGTTGATGATGCCGGTTCGGACGCCAAAGTCACGCTCCCCGCGCGCGAAACCCCGATGCTGGGCCTCGACCACCTGATCCATCGAGAGGCCCCGGTGGGTGGAGAGGTGGGGGCAGTAGCGCACCTCGAGATAGCGGAGGTTGTCCCGGGCGCCGTCTTCCACCATCTCGTAGGCCACCCGCTCGATCGCCTCCGGCGTCTGCAGGAGAGCCACCGTGATGTCGAACCGCTTGAGGTAGTCCTCCAGGTTCCGCGCATCGGTTACCAGCATGTGGCGGCGAAGCGACTCGGCGTCGGTGCTGGGAAGTGCCACTTTGGCCTGGCGCGCCAGCTCGATCATCGTGTCGGGCCGGAGCGAGCCGTCGAGGTGCACGTGAAGCTCGGCCTTGGGCATCCGGCCGATCAGCTCACGAGTGAGCATCGGCCTGGTCCGCTTCGCGCCGCGCCGTCACGATCACCCGGAGAATGGCGCCGGCGTGGACCGGCGCGTCCAAGGCCAGTCGGATCCCGCGCCCATCGGTCACATACGCGTCGCCCGATGCGAGCTGCCCGGCGAGGGCGGCATCGTGGAGGGCCACCGCGCCGGCGGCCGGCTGCCCCGGGGGGAGCCGGACGCAGTGGCCGTTCACGAAGACCGGAACGGTATCGCTCACGGCGTCACGGGAATGAATCGCAAACCACGCGGGGCGACGATCGGCTGGGGAAGGCCCCTGGCGTAGGCGATGAGGGCGTCGAGGTCGGTCTTGCCGGTGCGCCGGGACCGGAGGCTGGTGAGCATGGTGAGCCCCTCGGCACCGCCCTGAAGGAAATCACTCATCGCCACGACATAGGTGCGCTTCGGGTCCACGGACCCGCCGTTCGACCGCCGCACCGAGAGCACCCGCTCCCGGGGGAATTTCCGGGGATCGTATCGCACCACCAGGCCCGAGATGTGAAAGCGGGGCTCCCCGGTCAACAGGGCAAATTCGAGCAGGTCCCGAAGCTGCCGGCCGGTCATCCAGACCCGGGTGATGTTGTTGAAGAAGGGCTGCAGCTCGAAGAGATCCCCGTAGGTGAGGGGCCCGGGATAGAGGTCGCGGCGGATCCCGCCGTTGTTCGTGATCGCGAAGTCGATTCCCGGCAAGGCGGCGCGCTGCGCATCGGCGATCAGATTGCCCAGCGGGAACTGCGGGCCGCGCTTGATCAGGGAATCCCGGAGCACCGCGACCTTCCGGGTGGAGAGCCGCGCTACCATGGGCCGATAGCGGTTCAGCATGGTTTCAACGCTGCTGTCCGGCGTCACCGCATCGGCCCAGACGTCCTCGACGCTGGAGCGCCAGGACCGCCGTCCGTCGTCATGGCGCACCAGGTCGACCAGATCGTATGCCCTGCCGTTGCTGCGGGCCTGCACGATCGGGATCCCGTTGACGACGGTGTTCACCAGCGAGTGGGTGTGGCCCGAGATGATGAGCTGCACCTGGGTCGAATCCAGCCCGCGCGCCAGGTCGACGATCTCCCCGTTGCACGGCAGCGAATCGCAGAAGGCGCCCTCATGGGCCACCAGGATGGTGAGATCGGGCCGCTCGGCCCGTACGGCCGCCATCGCGTCCGCGATAGAGGCCGGGCCCTTCCTCCAAATCAGGCCGGCCACCGCCTTCGCACTGACCATCTCCTTGGTGCGCGCGGCCATGTAGCCGACCACGGCAATCCGGAGGCCGCCTCGGCTGACCATCCGATACGGCACCGCCCAGGACGGGCGCTTCCCGGTGACCGAGTCAAAAACATTCGCGGCCACCCAGGAATAGCGCGCCTCCCGCATGCGGGCTTTGAGGGTGTCCACCCCCCAGTCCAGCTCGTGATTGCCGACCACGGCGGCATCGAGCCGGAAGGCGTTCATTGCTTCGATCGATGAGCGGCCGTAGACCAGATTGGAGGCCAGCGAGCCCTGCATTTCGTCGCCCCCGTCGAGACGCAGCACGGGGCAATGACAGCGGAGCGCGGCGCTGTCGAGGGTCGCGGCGAGCGCGGCGGCGCCGCCAACCGGACGGCCCTTCGACCACCCGTACACCCGGGGCTCGAGGGCGCCATGGAAGTCGTTGATCGCGAGAATGCGGAGCAGCGTGGAGTCCGCTCCGGCGGCGAGACCCGCCACGAGCACGGCGGAGAGAAGCATCCGCCAATAATCCTTTGGCCAAGGGAGAAGCGCAATCACTTCGGCGCCGGGCGGCTTGCGCTTATTCGCCTGAGCGTATATATGTATCGGCGAATATGACCCCCCTCCCTCCTACCGAGCTGCTGCTCACGCTCGCCGAGCCGACACGGTTACGCATCGTGAACTGCCTGGCGGCCGCGCCGCTGTTCGTATCGGACCTCCAGATGGTGCTCGACCTGCCCCAGCCGACCGTCTCGCGCCACCTGACGGTGCTCAAGAAGTCACGGGTGGTCCGCGATACGCCCATCGCCCAGTTCGTGCTCTACCGGCTGCGGCAGGAGTCCGGGCCGCACGGCCGGCTGCTGCAGGCGGTGCTCGATGCGCTCGGCCACGACGAGACCATGCGGCTGGAGCGGCACCGCGCCCTGGACAAGAGCCGCGCCCACGGGCGGGGACGGATGCCGTCTCCGGGCGGCCGAAACGGGCCGGCGGCCGCCGACCCGGGTGAGGAGCGCGCATGAGCCACCGCATCCTGGTGGTGGACGACGAGCCCGACATCACGGCGCTGGTGGCCTACCATCTGGCGCGCGCCGGATACCGGGTTTCGACCGCCGGGAACGGCCAGGACGCCATCAAAGCGGCGCGGGACGAGCGGCCCGATATCGTGGTGCTGGACCTCATGCTTCCCGGGGTCTCGGGCTACGAGGTGCTGCGCGAGC
>JAYUAL010000167.1:0-25294 GCA_043741355.1 Gemmatimonadales bacterium
GAGGTCCGTTCCACCTACGACACGCCGGAAGTGGCCGAACACCGCAAATTGGTGGAGAAGGCACGCGAGGCCCCGGATTTCCTTAACCCCGATCCCGAGGACGACGATCCATGGCCCAAGCCCCGGCAGGAGTGAACCGGTTCTATTTCGTCCTGGGTGCGGCGGGGCTCGCCGGCATCGCCGCGCTGGTCTACCAGGTTCAGAAGCCCAAGGCGGTGAGCATCCCGGTCAACGTGACGGTGCTCGCGGCCGACACCGCCGGATTCCGCGGCTACCTCCTCGGCTCCGACTCGGCCAAGCTCGAGGTGACCGAGTACGCCGACTACCAGTGTCCGGTCTGCCAGGACTTCGAGAGCGTCCAATTCCCGGCGGTGCGGCAGCAATTGATCGAGACCGGCCTGGTGCGCTGGCGCTATCGCGATTTCCCGCTCGACATGCACCCGAATGCGCGAGTGGCCGCGCACGCGGCCGCGTGCGCCGACGACCAGGGAAAGTTCTGGCCGATGCACGAGGCGCTGTATCAGCATCAGGCGGAATGGGCTCCCCGGAAGAACGCGGCCGGTGCGCTCTCGGACTATGCCAAGGCCGCGGGGCTCGAGGTATCCCGCTACAATCAGTGTATGCAGAGCGCGAAATTCGCAGGCCGGATTCAGGCCAGCTACGACGAAGGACTCAGGCTGGGCGTGAGCGGTACCCCGAACTTCATCATCGCCGGCCGGCTCTACCCGTCGACCCTGCCCTCCGACAGCATCCGGGCCATCGTGCTGCGCTCGGTGCCGATGGGCATCCTCCCCGCCCCGGCGCGATGACCCGTTCCCGGATGGCCATGGTGCTGCTCTGCCTGGCCGGTTTGTTCGTGGCGGCCTATCTCTATCTCTTCAAGATCGGGAAGATCGGAACGCTGGCCTGCGGAACCGGCGGCTGCGAGACGGTGCAGCTCTCGCCGCAGAGCCGGTTTCTCGGCGTCGAGGTGTCGCTCATCGGCGTGCTCGGTTACACGGTGATGCTGGGGCTGGCGTTTCTGGCGCTGCAGCCCCGCTACGCCGGCCGGTCCGGGCCGGCCAATCTGCTGTTTCTCCTCTCGGGGGGCGCGCTGCTGTTTTCCGGCTATCTCACCGGCCTGGAGCTGTTCGTCATCCACGCAATCTGCCGCTGGTGCGTCATCTCGGCGGTGATCATTCTCGCCATCTTCGGACTCGCCCTGTACGATCGCCGGCGGGGAGCGCCCCAACCGACATGACCGATGATGCCGGACCGCGGCGCCCGAAGCCGCGGGCGAAGGCGCTCGCCGTCTGGTCCCTCGCCGCACTCGGAGTCGTGTACGGGGACATCGGCACCAGCCCGCTCTACGCACTCAAAGAATCGTTCCTCCCCGAGCATGGGTTGCCCCCGACCCCGGAGAACGTGCTTGGCGTCCTCTCCCTGATCTTCTGGTCGCTGACTTTCGTGATCTCGATCAAGTACGTCTGGATCCTCCTCAAGGCGGACAACCATGGAGAAGGCGGCATCCTGGCGCTCCTGGCTCTGGTGCTTCCCAAGGAGGAGGCCAAGGGGTCCAAGCGGCTGCTGGTGCTCCTCGCACTCTTCGGCGCGGCCCTGCTCTATGGGGACGGGGTAATCACCCCCGCGGTGTCGGTCCTGGGCGCGCTGGAGGGCATCGATGTGGCCACGCCGGCTTTCCGGCAATACGTGGTTCCCCTCGCGGTCCTCATTCTGATCACCCTTTTCATGGTGCAGCGCCGGGGCACCGCGGGGATCGGAAGGGTATTCGGCCCGGTCATGGTGCTCTGGTTCGTCGCCATCGCCGCGCTGGGAATCGGGGGCATCATGCGGGAGCCCACCGTGCTCCGGGCCCTCTCGCCAGTGTACGCGGTCAACTTCTTCATCGACGACGGGCTGAAAGGGTTTCTGATTCTGGGCTCGGTGGTGCTGGTCCTCACCGGGGGCGAGGCGCTCTACGCGGACATGGGGCATTTCGGCCCTCGCCCGATCCGGGTTGCCTGGTTCCTGGTGGTCCTTCCCGCGCTGCTGCTCAACTATTTCGGACAGGGCGCTCTCCTCCTGTCGGATCCTTCGGGGATCGATAACCCGTTCTACCGGCTGGTGCCTTCCGCCTTCCTCTACCCCATGGTGGTGTTGTCGACCACCGCCGCGGTGGTCGCGAGCCAGGCGCTGATCAGTGGAGCGTTCTCGCTGACCCGGCAGGCGGTCCAACTGGGATACTGTCCAAGGGTCACCGTCGTCCATACGTCGAGCTCGGAGGCGGGGCAGATCTACATCCCTGAGGTGAACACCATCCTGATGATTGCCTGTCTTGCTCTGGTGGTGGGCTTCAAGACCTCCACCAATCTGGCGGGAGCATACGGAATCGCGGTGACGGGTACCATGTCCATCACCACGGTGCTCTTCGCCAACGCGGCGCGGACTCGGCTCGGATGGCGGCCCTGGCGGGTGCTGCCGCTGGCGGCGCTGTTCCTGATTGTGGACCTCGCCTTCTTCGCGGCGAACATCGTGAAGATTCCCGCCGGGGGCTGGTTCCCGATCCTTCTGGCGGTGGTGATTTTCATCCTGATGGCCACCTGGAAGCGGGGCCGATTGATCGTCACCGCCGCCTTGCGGGAAGGCACTCTCCCGATGGCCCTGTTCATCAAGGAGATGTCGAAGCGGCCACCGGTGCGGGTGCCCGGTGTGGCGGTTTTCATGACGTCGGACCTTTCCGGCGCGCCTCCGGTCCTGCTGCATCACCTCAAGCACAACAAGGTGCTGCACGAAAAGGTGATCCTGATGTCGCTCGCCACGAGGGAGATCCCCCAGGTGCCCCCGGAGCAGCGCATCGAGCTCTGCGAGCTGGGAGTGGGCATCTTTACCGTGGTCGGTTCGTACGGTTTCATGGAATCGCCCAACGTGCCGGAGATCGTGCAGGGGCTGGCGGCGTTCGGGCTCCACGCCAAGGTGAACGAAACCACCTTCTACCTCGGCCGAGAGACCCTGCTGCCCATCAGGGCGGCTCGAGCAAGGCGGGTGGCGCTGGCGGCCAAGGGGCTCTGGATGGCGATGTGGCGGAAGCGGATTTTCATGGTCATGTCGAACAACGCCCGTCCCGCCACGGCGTTCTTCGGTTTGCCGCCCAACCGGGTGATCGAGCTGGGCGCGCAGGTGCAGATCTAGCCCTCTTCGCTCTCATACTGCTCTTTCAGTTTCGCCACCACATTGGGATCCGCCAGCGTCGTCGTATCACCCAGCGCCCGTCCCTCCGCGATGTCCTTGAGCAGCCGCCGCATGATCTTCCCGCTCCTGGTCTTGGGGAGGTCCGCCGAGAAGTAGATGTCGTCCGGGCGCGCGATGGCGCCGATTTTCCGGGTGACGTGCTCCTTGAGCTCGTCCTTGAGCCCGGGGGTGATCGGGTGCCCCTCCTTGAGCGTCACGAAGGCCGCGAGCGCCTGACCCTTGAGGTCGTGGGTCTTCCCCACCACCGCCGCTTCCGCGACCATGGGGTGGTCCACCAGGGCGCTCTCCACCTCCATGGTGCCGATGCGGTGGCCGGCCACGTTGAGCACGTCGTCCACCCGGCCCAGAATCCACCAATAGCCGTCTTCGTCCACCTTGGCGCCGTCACCGGCGAAGTATTTTCCCGGAAAACGGCTCCAGTAGGTCTCCCGGAAGCGCTGGTCGTCGCCGTAGATAGTCCGCAGCATGCCGGGCCACGGCTCGGTCAGGGTCAGGAACCCGCCGCCCTTTTCCAGCCGGTTCCCCTGATTGTCCACCAGCTCGGCGCTGATGCCGGGGTAGGGGATGGTGGCGGAGCCGGGCTTGGTGGTGACGACTCCCGGCAGCGGCGTGATCATGATCCCGCCGGTCTCGGTCTGCCACCAGGTGTCCACGATGGGGCAGCGGCCGAGCCCGATCTGCTCCCGATACCAGATCCAGGCCTCCGGATTAATCGGCTCGCCGACTGAGCCGAGCAGCCGGAGGGTCGAGAGATCGTGGCGGGCGGGGTGCTCGGTGCCCCACTTCATGAAGGCGCGGATGGCGGTCGGGGCGGTGTAGAAGACGGTGACGCCGTGCCGCTCGATCAGCGACCAGAACCGGTCCCGCTCCGGCCAATCGGGGGCGCCTTCGTACATCAGCACCGTGGCCCCGTTGGCTAAGGGGCCATAGACCACGTAGGAGTGTCCGGTCACCCAGCCGATGTCGGCGGTGCACCAGAACACATCGGTTTCCTTGAGATCGAAGACGTACTTCGTGGTGGACGCCGCCTGGGTCAGGTATCCCCCGGTGGTGTGCACGATACCCTTGGGCTTCCCGGTGGTACCCGAGGTGTACAGGATGAAGAGGAGGTCCTCGGCGTCCATGGCTTCGGGGGTCGCGGTGATCGCGGCGTCTTCCAGGAGGCGGTGCCACCAGTGATCCCGGCCCTCCTGCATTTTGGCGAACGACTCATCCCCGTCCGCACCGGTACGACGCCGGACCACGAGGACGTGACGGACGGACGGACAGGCGGACAGGGCTTCGTCGGCAAACCGCTTGAGCGGGACAACGGCGCCCCGCCGATAGCCCCCGTCGGCTGTGATGAGTGCGACCGCCTTGGCGTCGTTGATCCGGTCGCGCAACGACTCCGCCGAGAATCCGCCGAACACCACCGAATGCACGGCGCCGATCCGGGTGCAG
Source organism: Gemmatimonadales bacterium (assembly GCA_043741355.1). Lineage (GTDB taxonomy): Bacteria > Gemmatimonadota > Gemmatimonadetes > Gemmatimonadales > GWC2-71-9 > JABFSM01. Next base: position 4,669 of record JAYUAL010000167.1, read on the forward strand.
GCCAGCATCGCAATCGCGGCCTCGGGGATCATCGGTAAATAAATCGCCACACGGTCTCCCCGTGTCACGCCCAGTTTCCGGAGGGCGTTGGCGGCTCGATTCACCTCCTGGGCCAGCTCCCAATAGGTCAGGGTCCGGCGGTCTCCCGGCTCCCCCTCCCAGATCAGCGCGGCCTTGTTGCGGCGCGGACCGGCGAGGTGCCGGTCGAGGCAATTGGTGGAGACGTTGAGCTTGCCCCCGACGAACCAGCGGGCGTGGGGCGGAGTCCACTCCAGGACCCTGGACCAGGGCGCCATCCACTCCAGCGACCGTGCCTCATCCTCCCAGAACTTCAGTCGATCGGCCCTGGCACGCTGGTACACCTCTGGGGTGCCCACCGCGTGCGCGGCGAAATCGGCTGGGGGCGGGAACCGGCGCTGCTCGGAGAGGAGGGTGGAGAGCTGGGAGTCCATAGGCTCTGGGGTTCAGGAGTCAGGAGTCAGGGATCAGAGGAATCATAGCTCGCTCAGGAAAGCTGCAGGGAGGTGCGCCTCACGACGGCGCCTGCAGGTGTGCAGTTCCCCATGACCTGTCGCGGAGTGCGGTGAGGCCCTGGCGCAATCGGTGCCGGGCGCACCCGGGTAAGTGATTCCGCCGGTGCGAGTTGCTTCTGATGGCATTGTCTTCGCCGTTGAGTGATCCGGCGGGAGCCAGGGTGGCACCGGCCGCAAACAATCGATTCGCCCGATAAGAGCACACCCGGAGTGATCCGGGGCCGCAAAGCCAGAGGTCTCGCGTTTGGTGAGACGGCTCAGCTGCCGAAGGCAGGATCCCCGGGAATGTTTCCGGATCGGCTCGGGCGTGGGAGGCGATGGAAATGTCAGCCCCGCAAGCAACCGCCCGATACGTTATCGCGCCCGAGGCGCTGGGGCTCGACACGCGCCTGGAATTTCGGGAGACGGTCACCCGGGAGCTCGACGCGATGCCGGATGGCGGCGTCCTGACGGTGGATCTGGCCCCGACCAAGCGGGTCGATTCCGCCGGCCTTTCCGCCCTCATGCTCATTCAGCGGCACGCCAGCGACCGGGCCCAGCGGATCGTGCTCCGGGATCCCAGCGAGGAGATGCGCTTCCTGCTTGCCCTGACCCTCATGACCGATCTATTCGAGATCGAGCCGAAACAGGCGTAGGCTATATTGCCGCGGTGATGGCTGCCGCGGCATCTTCAGGTACCCCGCTTCTTCTGGCCACCTCCCTCGAGCGCCGGTTCGGCGCCCAGAGGGCACTTCGCGGCGTCTCCCTTTCCGTCCATCCCGGCGAGTGCCACCTGGTGGTGGGCCCCAACGGTGCCGGCAAGAGCACGCTGCTTCGGCTCCTGGCGGGACTGGCCCGTCCCAGCGCCGGCTCCATTGCGCTGGATGGTGAGGCGCTGACCGGGGAGCCTGCCCTGCGCCGCTCGATCGGCCTGCTGTCCCATCAAAGCCATCTCTACGACGACCTCTCCGCGGTCGAGAACCTGGCCTTTGCCGCCAGGCTGTACCGGCTCACGGGCGATCCCACCGGCACCGCCCGCCGGAGGCTGGCCGCGCTGGGGCTGACCGAGCGGCTGGATGAGCCGGTTCGGCAGCTTTCCCGGGGCACGGTGCAGCGGCTGGCGATCGCCCGGGCGCTCCTGCACGGGCCCCGGGTGCTACTACTCGATGAACCATTCACCGGGCTCGATCCTGCCGCGTCGGACCAGGTGGTGAACCTCCTTGCGGCCGAGCGGCGCGCGGGGAAGGGACTGGTGCTGGTGAGCCATGACGTGCACGAATCGTGGGACCTCGCCAGCCACCTCCACGTGCTGGTCCAGGGGGCCTGGACCATCGACGAGCCCAAGAGTGGCTCGCTCGATGAGTTCCTGCGTCGTTACCGCGAGGCACTCCATGGGTGACCTGTTCCGGACCGCCTTCGCGATCGCAGGCAAGGACTTGAGGGTGGAGCTCCGAAGCCGCACGGCGATGCTATCGGCGCTGGCCTTCGCCGCGCTGGTGCTGGTGATCTTCAATTTTGCGCGCGACGCCGGGTCGGTCTCCCGCGAGGCGCTTGCGCCCAGCGTGCTGTGGATCACCTTCACCTTCTCGGCGGTCATCACGCTCAACCGGTCGTTCGCGCTGGAGCGCGAGAACGCCGCGCTGGACGGCCTGCTGCTGGCGCCGGTGTCGCGGACGGCGCTCTTCCTCGGGAAGTACCTCGCCAACCTGGCTTTCGTGTTCACGGTGGAGGCGGTGACCCTCCCGCTCTTCGTGCTGTTCTTCGGAGTGGATCTCCGCGGCGTGATTCCCGGCATCGCGCTCACCGCGGTGCTCGCCTCGGCGGGTTTTGTGGCGGTTGGGACCCTGTTCGCGGCCATCGCGGTGCGCACCCGCTTCGCCGAGCTGATGCTCCCGCTTCTGGTGCTGCCGTTTCTGATTCCGCCGGTCATCGGGGCGGTCCAGGTGACGGCGCGCTTGCTGGCCGGGCGTCCGATGAGCGAGATTCTCGGCTGGCTCAAGATCCTGGCCCTCTACGACCTGGTTTTCATGACCGTGTGCCTGCTGCTCTTTCCCGCGCTGATGGACGAATGACGCCCGAAGCGGAGCGGGCTAGGCTGGTGGTGCGCCGCGGGCTGGGCCTCGTGGTGGCGGGGCTCTTTGCCCTGGGCGCGGTGTATGTCATTGCCCTGCGATTCACTCCGATAGAACGGTTCCAGGGCCTGCCCCAGAAAATCTTCTATGTCCACGTGCCCGCAGCATGGTCCGCGCTGCTGGCATTCTCGCTGGTGGGAATCGCCAGCGCGCTCTATCTCTGGCTCCGGGACTCGCGGCTGGATCTCTTCGCCGAAGCGGCGGCGGCGGCGGGCCTGGTCTTCAGCACGGTGATGCTCACCACCGGGCCGCTCTGGGGCAAGCCGGTCTGGGGCACCTGGTGGACCTGGGATGCGCGGCTCACCTTCACGCTGTTTCTGTTCTTTCTGTTTCTGGGTTACCGTGCCTTGAGGGGCGCGTTGCACGATCCCGGGGAACGGGCTCGCTACAGCGCGGTGGTGGGCATTCTGGGCATGGTATTAGTGCCCTTCGTGCACCTCACGGTGTACCTCTTTCCCACCGTGCACCCGCAGCCGATCGTGCTCAAGCCCAGTTCGCCGTCGCTGCCATGGGAGATGCTCCGGACCCTGCTGTTGTCGGTGGGGGCGTACACCGTGCTGCTGGGGGGCTTCGTGACGACCCGCTACGGCCTGGGCCGGCAGGCCGAGGCGCGAGGAGGGGTCGATGCCGGTTGATCCTTCGGCGAACGCCTGGTACATGTGGGCCGCGTATGCCGTGACCGCGGTGATTCTGGGTGGGTATGCGTTGTCGCTGTGGCGGAGGGCGCAGAGGCCGGGTCACTAGGACTGTGGTTAGTTTCCCGCCCTGAACAGCAGCGCCGCGTTGATCCCCCCGAATCCGAACGAATTGCTGATGATGTACTCCGGGCTGGCATCGAGCCCGCTCCCCGTGATGTAGTCGAGATCGCAGGCCGGATCGGGCTCCAGCAAATTCACACTGGGGGGGAGCCAGCCGCGCCGCAGGGCCAGCGCGGAGATCGCGGCTTCGATAGCCCCGCTCGCTCCCAGCGCGTGCCCGTAGTATCCCTTGGTGCCGCTGACCGGAATCTTCTCCGCGTGCCCGCCCAGCGCCTGGCGGATGGCCAGCGTTTCAGTCGGGTCGTTGAGCGGGGTGGACGAGCCATGGGCATTCACGTAGCCCACCGCCTCCGCTGCCACGCCCTGGGTCCCGAGCGCGATCGTCATGGCCCGCGCCGCCTGGCGGCCGTCGGGGCGTGGTGCGGTCATATGGTGGGCATCGTTGGTGAGGCCGTAGCCCGCAATTTCCGCATACACCGTCGCGCCGCGAGCCAGCGCCCGTTCCCGCTCCTCCAGCACCAGCACCGCAGCACCCTCGCCCATCACGAATCCGTCCCGTCCCTTGTCGAAGGGCCGGCTCGCGCTGGTCGGATCGTCGTTGCGGGTGGACATCGCCCGGATGATGGCGAAGGCGCCGTAGCTGAGCGGGGAGAGCGGCGCCTCGGCGCCTCCGGCAAGCATGACGTCGGCTTCGCCACGGTTGATGGCGCGATAGGCCTCCCCGATCGCGATGGCGCCCGACGCGCAGCTCATGCCGTTGGTGATGTTCGGGCCGCTGATGCCCAGCTCGATGGCGAGGTTACAACTGGAAGCCCCGACGAAGACGGTGAGCGCCAGCCCCGGCTCCACGGCGCGAATCCCCCCGGCCACGTACTTGCCGTGTTCCGCCTCGGCGAACGCCACGCCGCCCAGCGCAGTGCCCATCATCGCGCCGACCCGGTCTTTGTCTTCGGTGGCGAGCTCGACTCCCGAATCGGCGATGGCCAACTTGGCCGCAGCGAGGGTGAACTGGGAGCAGCGGTCCAGACGCTTGGCCCGGCGCGGCTCGAGCCAGTCGGTCGGCTCGAAGCCATCGACCTCCGCGGCCATATGGCTGCGGAACGGCGAGGAATCGAAGCGGGTGATGCTGCGCACGACGGACTTCGCGGACTTGAGGCCGCCCCAGAACGCGTCGAGGCCGATTCCGATGGGTGTGACCGGTCCGACGCCGGTGATCACCACGCGACGGTCAGCCATTCCGGTGCTCCGCGGCCCGGCGGATGCCCGCCAGGGTTCTCGATGCTATCCCGCTCACAAAGATTGGTCCGATCACGAAACGTGCGGCGATTGCGCCGATCAGCGGCCAGGAGGGGCCAGTCCACTCGTGCACGATGGTGGCTCTCGTGCCTTTCCCTTCGGGTTCGACGCTCCAGAGCACATCCATTCCCCGGGTGACGCCCGCCACGTGCCGATAGCGCACTTCGCGGCGCTCCGGAGCCACCCACATCTCGGATTTCCACCAGGTGGGCCAGTTCAGCGGACCGAACGGCCGGTACGCGGCCATCTCCACGATCCCGCCGTCGGGACGACGATCCAGCATTCGTACCCAGCGGTAATGGGGCAGAATCTCAGGCCAGCGTTCCACCATCGAGGCGTGCTGGAACACCCGCTCGGGCGGAGCCGCGATCAGCTCGGTGTCCACGGTGCGCATCACGCCGGGGGCCGCCACACCGCGACGAGCCGGGCGCCGGGCCGCCGGACCACCCGCGCGGTGACACCGGCCCGCGCCAGCAACTCGCGGAGCGAAGCGGAGCTGAACCCCCGCCGCAGCGAGGTGACGCCGTCCCGCATCGTATCGGCGTCGAATCGGAGGGCATGCGCGGCCACGCGGAAACCTAGGGCGGCCAGCGCCGAGCGGCGCAGATCCGCAAGGATGACGGCGCGCTTGGCCACCCTGGTGCACTCGCGCACCAAGTGGACGACGGCATCGGGTGAGAAGTGGTGGGCCACCTGACTCAGCAAGACCAAGTCGACGCCACTGTCCCGGATCGGCAACGTGCCTCCGTCTCCCACCAGCACGGCTAGTCCTTCCTGCTGCGCCAGGCGGGCCGCGGCGGCGTGCCGTTCCAGCCCGAGGGGTTTGAGGGTGATGCCCCGGGCGCGGGCCCAGGCCACCGCCATCAAGGGCAGGTCCCCCATGCCGGTGCCGACATCGAGACACGTAACCGGTGTCGTCGGCGCCTCGCCCGGAGGAAAGGCATGGCGGAGCCCGTACCGCACGGCCGCCGCTCCCCCGAACCAGAAGTTTGCCCGGGCGATGTTGCGGAGCGACTCGCAGACCTGGGCGGGCTCCGCCGCGGGGTCGTCGAGCAGCTCGACCCCGGGCGCCGGCTCCAGCCGGCTCACGGCAATCCCGCGGTGATGTAGCCGCCCCGGTAGTAGAGCAACGGCCGGCCGGCGGCCACGGTTCCGCCGACCACGCGCCCCACGTGAATGGTGTGGTCTCCCGCCTCGAAGGACGAATGGGATTCACAGGCAATGGCGGCGAGAGTCCCGTCGAGCAGCACGAAACCGCGATCCTCGAGGCGGTAGCCGATTCCGTCGAAGCGGCCGCTGGTGTTGCCCGCGAACCGGCGGGAGAGCGCCTCCTGGCCGCTGTTCAGGATGTTGATGGCGAACTGTCGGGCATCGCGCAGCACCGCGTGCATGTCGGCAGCGTGGTCGACGTTCACCGAGATGAGCGGCGGCGCCAGCGAGACCGAGGCGAAGCTGTTCGCGGTCATGCCGGCGGGTTTTCCATCGGCCGTGAGGGCGGTAATGATTACGACCCCCGTGGTGAAGTGGCCGCAGAGCTGGCGGAACTCGGCTGGATCGACGTCGGCGTGGGGCATCAGAAGACAACCTGAGAGAGAAAGACGGGATTGAGCACCGCGCGGGGCGGTACGAAGTCTCCGGTGACGCCGATCAGCGTATGGGCGAGCCCGCGGCGCTCCAGCCGGGCCACGGCGCGGTCGAACAGCGCCGGCGCCAGCATCGCGTAGCCGATCGCGCGCTCCACCATCCACTTACCAAGGAAGGCGCGGCGCCGGGCCCGGGCGTAGGGGGCCAGCCCAGCGGCGGACAGCGGGCCGGGCCGGGCCAGCGCCTCGCGTGCGGTGATCTCGAGCAGCTCGGCCCCTCGCAGGGCCGCGCAGATTCCCTCCCCGGTGAAGGGATCGAAGAAATCGGCGGCATCGCCGGTGAGCAGGGCGCCGGCAGTGACCACGGTGCGGGACCACGCCGCGAAGGGTCCGGTCACCAGCACCTCGCGCACGATCGAGTCGGCGCGAAGCCGGCCGCGCACGCCGGGGAATCGTTCCAGCTGCTCCAGGAAGAATGACCCCGGGCGGCCCCGCGCCAGCGCGGCGCGCTCTCTCGGCACCACCAGGGCCACGTTAGCCAGCCCGCCCCCGAGGGGATTGATGCCCACGTATCCGTCGGCCGAAACATGCATCTCCGCGGTGTTTGAGAGCCCCGCCACGCCGTCGGCGTGGGCGACGAAGGCATAGCGTCGAAGCGGGCCGAAGCGCCGCCGGCCGATGGTCCGGGCCAGCAGGGAGTGGAGCCCATCCGCGCCGACAGTGAGCCGGGCCCGGAGCTCGCGAGTCTGGCCGCCGTCCGACCGGACTGACAACCCCGCCACCCCATCGCTCTCCCGGAGGACGCTTTGCACCGTCGTCGCTTCCATGATGGTGGCGCCGGCCCCGCGCGCCGCTTCGATCAGCGCATGGTCCAGAATCCGCCGGGGCACCGAGAGGCCTGCGGCGCGGAATGGCGTGGTGCCGGCGCGCGCGAACAGGCCGGTGAGCCGGGAACCCCGGGGCGCCTCGACCATCGTGCCCATGATCGGGTGGCCACCGGCCGATTCCACCGTTTCCAGCACGCCCAGGGCGGCGAGGTGGCGCACCCCTTCGGGACTCATGTATTCGGAGCAGATCTTCTCCCGGGGAAACCGGGCCCGATCCACCGCGACTACCCTGAGGCCGGCGCGAGCCAGTCGGAGCGCCGCGCTGGCGCCCGCCGGCCCCGCTCCGGCGATCAGCACGTCGAGCTGAGCGCTCACCGGGTCTCGGTCTTCACCGAGCCCAGGCCCACCATGCTCCGGCAGCGCCGAGCCCGGCCAGCCCGGTAGACAGCGCGTTGACTCCGTCGTTGTCCAGCCATTTCGATCCTCCAACCCAACGGGTCGGCGTGCCACAGCGGTGTAACCGGCGTTCGGTCGCGACTGCGCAGCGGGGACATTCGAAGCGGCCCTGCAGGGCGGCGCCCAGCAGGGAGTCCAGAAGCATACCCACGAAGCCAATGGAGATGCCCGTCACGAGAAGGGACACCCCGCCGCCCGCCAATCCGCCTGAAACCGCCACGGTCGCCGCACCGGCAAGGGCAGCCAGGGTGCCCAAAGGGGAGACGCCGCCGCTGGTGCCTCGCGGCACCCGGCGGCCATTGAGCAGGTGGCGAGGATCGGTCCTGCTGAATGCGCCGATGGACGTGGCCCAGGTGTCGGCCGCCGCTGTTGCCAGGGCCCCGGAGACGATCCAGAGTCCCAGGCCGGGACTCTGGCGCTCGATCAGCGCCCCCGCGGCTGCAGCGGCTCCATTGGCGAGCACCTGCCGGGCGTTCCGGCGCTCACCGGCGGCATCGATGGCCTTGCCTTGGGCCAGCGCGATCCGGCCGACCAGGGTGCTGGAGACGAAAAACGCGGCCAGCATCGCCGCGCCGGCCCAGCCGGCCCCGAAGAGTACTGCGGTTCCCACCAGGACTGCCGCAACGGCGCCATCCCGGGTGAGCGCGCGGGCGCGATGGGCCGCGGTGGCCACGAGGAACGAAATACCGAGCGCCAGGACCGCCACCATTCAGCGGAATGTCCCCTGGCCCCGGAGCGGTCGCAAGCGCCCATTCCACCGCCGTGGACAAGCCGCTAAGTTGCCGCGCCGTGAGCCTCTCGTCTCCCACCATCCCTGCACTGATCCCGCTCAGCCTGTTGGAGGCCATCCGGAATCTGGACACCCCTCTGGACGACGGCCTGAACGAGCTGGCCGGTGAGACCGTTTCCAAGCGCCTCGGCCTCTCCAGCACGGTCGCCCAGCAGATCGAGCGCTACCGCGAGGCCGTCGACCAAAACGGCGCGGTTCCCGCCGACGAGGCCATCTCGGTGTTCCGCCTGGTGGGACGCCGGCCCGACGCGACCCTGGTTTATTCCGACGCCGGCCGCCGCGCGGCGCGCTACGCGGCCCGCTCAGCGGGGCTCGGCACCAAGGTCCTGCTCGGAGTGAGCCCGCGCCCGCTCCGGCGCCGGCTCGGCGCCAAGTCGGCCGCCCAGGCAGCCAAGAAGCTCCTCGGCATCCAGCTCGATTTGTTGCCCGGCGGCCATGAGGTCCGGCTCACCGAGTCGCTCGCCACGGCGGCGGGGTTTCCGGGGACCGGTTGCTATTTTTACAGCGCTGTGATCGCTGAGCTACTCCGGGTGGCGACCGGCTTCGAGGGGGCGATGGTTCACGAACGCTGCCATTCGCGGGGCGACGACCACTGTTTCTGGCGCGCCGCGGAGGCGGGAGGCTACGAATGAAGCCGCTGACACCGACCGATCACAAACTGCTGCGCGAAGGGCTGCACGCCTGCGGGGCGGACGGATGGCTGCTCTTCGACTTTCAGGGTCACAACCCCGTGGCAAATCGGTTCCTTGCGCTGGGCGGCCTCGGATCGCGCCGGCTCTTCGCCCTGCTGGTGCCGGACCAGGAGCCGGTCGCGGTGGCCCACAAGATCGAGCTGCAGCCGGTGGCCGATTTTCCCGGGAGGGTCATCCCCTACGCCAGGTGGGAAGAACTGCACGCGGCGCTCAAGAGCCTGGTGGCCGGGATGACCGTCGCGATGGAAATTTCGCCCCGGGACGGCGTGCCCTATCTCGACCGGGTGCCCTACGGTGTGGTGGACCTGATTCAATCGCTGGGTGGAACGGTGGTATCGAGCGGGCCGCTGGTCACTCAGTTCGCGGCGCGATGGACCGAGGACGAGGCGGCGCGGCATATCGAGGCCGCCGAGGTGCTGGCCTGGATTGCAAGGGATGCGCTGGAATTCGCGGTGACGCGGGGCGGCAAGGACCTGACCGAGTCGGCGCTGCAGCGGCGCGTGGTGGCTACGATGGAAAAGGAAGGGCTGGTCCCCGACCATCCGCCGATCGTCGGCTTCGGCGTCAATGCGGGGAATCCGCACTACGAGCCGGTGCCCGGGAAGGATCTGACCCTGGCGAAGGACCAGGTCGTATTGCTCGATCTCTTCGGCCGATACCCCGGCGCGATTTCGGCGGATCAAACCTGGATGGCCTTCAGCGGCAAGAATCCGCCGGAGCGGGTGATGACGGTGTGGACCGCGGTGCGCGATGCCAGAGATGCGGCGCTCGAGGTGGTGCGCCAGGCCGGGAAGAGCGGGGAACCGCTTCCGGGGTACAAGGTCGACCGGGCGGCCCGCGATGTGATCGAGAAGGCCGGATTCGGGGAGTATTTTGTGCACCGGACCGGGCACTCGATCGACCAGAACCTCCACGGTTCCGGACCGCACATGGACGACTACGAGACCAAGGACGACCGCATCATCCTGACCGGATGTGGATTCTCGGTCGAGCCGGGGGTTTATCTACCCAACGAGTTCGGGGTACGAAGCGAGGTGAATGTCTACTGGGCGCCGTCGGGGCCCCTGGTGACGCCGAAGGAGCCGCAGCGGGATTTGATACTACCGTAGGAGGCTAAGAGGCTAAGAGCCTAGGAAACTACCGGGCATCCGGCGTATCGAGGATCACCACCTCCGGCGGCTTCTCCCGGTGGCCGATCGGCAGGTGCTTGTCGATGCCCATCGCTACGAAGAGGAGGGCGAGGTAGAGCAGCGAAAACTTGTACATCTTCCACGCCAGCGGCGTCACCGACTCCTGCTTCAGCAACTTCAGGCAATACCACAGCAACCTGGCCCCCAGCAGGCTCGCCGCCACCACATAGAACAGGCCCTGGGTTCCCGCGAGCGCCGGTAGAATGGTGAGCGGGAGCAGCATGAGCGTGTAGACCAGCATCTGGACCTTGGTCTGGTGCGCGCCCTTGACCACCGGCATCATCGGGACCCCGGCCCGGGCGTACTCCTGCTCCTTGATGAGCGCCAGGGCCCAGAAGTGGGGTGGGGTCCAGTAGAAGATGATCGCGAAGAGGTAGAGCGCGGCCAGATCGAGCGAGCCGGTCATTGCCGCCCACCCCACCAGCGGCGGGAACGCGCCCGCTGCGCCTCCGATGACGATGTTCTGGGGGCTCCAGCGCTTGAGCCACATGGTGTAGATGAAGACGTAGAAGAGCAGACCGGACAGTGCGAGCCAGCCTGCCAGCGGATTGACGAAGTGCCAGAACAGCGAGAAGGCCACCGCCCCGAGCGTGACGCCGAAGAGCAGCGCGGCTCCGGCCGGCAGGCGTCCCGCCGGAATCGGGCGGAGCTTGGTGCGCGACATCCGGATGTCGATGTCCCGGTCGAACCACATGTTGATGGCGTTGGCGCCGCCCGCCATGAGGAACCCCGCCACCGTTACCCAGAAAACCAGGCCCACGGAGGGGAGGCCCCGGTCGGTGATGAACATCGGGGCGACGGTCGTCACGAGGAGCAGTGAGATGACGCGGGGCTTGGTGAGGGCAACGAGATCGCGGAACAGCGACATTCAGAGAACCGGGAGCGGGAGGCGGGGAGCAGGGAGCCGGCGACGACACCCCGCTAGCCAAAGTCGCGGCACAATATATACCTTCCGACGACTCTCGGCCTCATTCCCTTTCCCCGCTCCGACCCCCGAGCCGGCATGACCACTCCCGCGGCGCGCGACTCCTGGGGCGAACGCCTTCCCCGCACGGTGGGATTGCTCCCGGCCGTCATGGTGCTGATCGGCATCACGATCGGGAGCGGCATCTTCCGGGTTCCCGCCAGGGTGGCCGGGCTGGTGGGATCGCCGGGGATGGTGCTGATCGCCTGGGTGCTGGGCGGGATTCTGGCCCTCCTGGGCGCTCTGACACTTGCCGAGCCCGCGGCGATGTATCCGCGGAGTGGCGGGGTGTTCGCCTACATCGAGGAGGGCCTCGGGCCGATGCCCGCCTTTCTCTTCGGGTGGTCCCAGCTCGCGGTTATTCGGGCGGCGGCGCTGGGCGCCATTTCCACCATTTTCGCGGAATATTTTTCCCACTTTGTCCCCCTTACCACGCAACAGGTCCACTACGTCGCTGCCGGGCTGATTTTCGGGGTGGGGGTGCTCAATTATGTGGGGGTCAAGAAGGCGTCGGCGGTGACCAACATCGCCACCGCGGTGAAATACGGGGCGCTGCTCGCGCTGGTCGTGCTCGCCTTTACCGCGCCCACCGGCTCCGCCAGCAACTTCCACCCGCTCTGGGTTGGTGGGCTCGGCATCTCGGCGCTGGCCACGGCCATGGTTTCGGTGATGTGGGCCTACGACGGCTGGGCGGACCTGTCGTACATGGCGGGCGAGATCAAAAATCCGGCCCGGAACCTTCCCCGCGCACTCATCTTCGGCACCCTGGCGATCATCGCGATCTACCTGCTGGTCAACCTGGCCTACATGTACCTGGTGCCGCTTCCCGAGATGGCCCGGTCGCCGCTGATCGCGGCCACGGCGGTGGAGCGGATTCCGATGCTCGGGACCGCCGGCGCGGGAATCGTAGCGGCGGTGGTGATGATCTCGACCTTCAGCAGCGTCAACGGCACCATGATGGCGAGCCCGCGAATCTTCTTCGGGATGGCCGACCGGGGGCTGTTCTTCCCGATCATCGCGCGGGTGTCGCCCCGGTTCCAGAGCCCCTCGACCGCCATCTTCCTGGCCACCGCGCTGGGAGTGATCTACGTCCTGTTCAATGACTTCCAGCAGCTGGCCGACAAGTTTGTGCTGGGCATCTGGCCCTTCTACATCCTGGCGGTTTTGTCGGTGTTCATCATCCGCCGCCGGTCACCCGATTTGCCCCGTCCCTACCGGGTCATCGGCTATCCGGTGGTGCCGATTGTCTTCCTGGTATCGGCGGTGGGAATGATCCTGAACGCGCTGCTCACCGACCCGGTGGGCACCGGAATCACCTTCGGGATCATCCTGATCGGGATCCCGGTGTATTTCATTGGGCGAGCGGCAGGCAAAATCAACCCCGTCGGGACGGTCAAAGGGCCGTAACGGTTGGGCTATCTGCTTGATTTGGCTCATTCTCACGGTAAGTTAGGGCGTCTCGGGAGTCCCCAGTTGGCGGGGAGGCCCCGACACTTCATCAGATTCAGCATGTGCCGGCTCCCCGCCCGGGGAATTCCGGTCCGAGCGGTACCATCCAAACATGATCCGGGAGTTCGTTCCATGCAGCCAATCGGGCGCGCAGTACGGTTCGGGGTGGCAGCGGTGGCACTGCTGTTCGGCGGAGCGGGACTGGTCGCCGCCCAGGGAGTGACCAGCGCGGCGGTTCAGGGGAGGATCACCTCCGAGACTCGGGGCAACGTCCAGGGCGCCATCGTGCTCCTGACCAACACGGCCAATGGCGCCAGGCAGCAGACCAGCACCAATGGGGCGGGCCGGTATAACCTCGAGAACGTGACTCCGGGCGGTCCGTTCACGATCGAGGTCCGGGCCATCGGTTTTCAGCCCGCGGCGAAGAACGGCATCCTGCTTTCGCTCGGGCAGCGGTACAACCAGGACTTCGAGCTGAAGCAGCAGATTGTGACCCTCGAAGAACTGACCGTCGTGGCCGCGACTAATCCACTGATCAATGCCGGCCGCACCGGCCCCGCGCAGACCGTGACGGCCACGGCCATTCAGCGGCTGCCGCTCCTGGGCCGGAATTTCACCGGGCTGCTCGCCACCAGTCCCCAGGTGACCAGCGGCACCTCGGTGGGTGGACAGAACAACCGGTTCAATACGATTCTGATCGACGGCGGCGTCAACAACGACGTTTTCGGATTGTCCGGCAGCGGGACGCCGGGCGGCACCGCGGGGGCCAAACCGATTTCGGTGGAGGCGCTGCAGGAATTCCAGATCCTGGTGGCGCCCTTCGACGTGCGCCAGGGTGGCTTCACCGGCGGTCTCGTCAACGGCATTACCAAATCGGGAGGCAACCGATTCCACGGGTCGCTGTTCGGCTACATTCAGCGCCCGGAGCTGGTCGGCAGGGACACCGCGGGCATCAAATTCTCGAACTTTGACATCAAGCAGTATGGTGGAACCTTCGGCGGGCCGATCATCAGGGACAAACTCCTCTTCTTCGGAAGCGCCGACCTGCAGTCCTCGACCACTCCGTTCGTCGGGCTCTCCTCGGACGACCCGACGACCGGGATTTCCACAGCGACGGCTCTCCGGGTGCAGAACATTCTCAAGACGAAGTACAACCTGGATCCTGGTGGGACGGACGCACCGAGCAAACTGGGCCGGCCGGACAAGAACCTGTTCGGCAAGCTCACCTGGAACATCGGGAGTACGTCCGGCCTGGAGCTCTCCTACAACTACACCAAAGCCAGTGTGGAGAACTTCAACCGCTCGGCCCGGACCGACGCGACCCGCGACGGATGGCAGCTATCGAACAGCGGGTTCCGGCTCAAGAACAACACCAACAGCTTTCGGTCCAAGTTCACCACCCTGCTCGGCAGAGCCAACCTGGAGCTGCTCCTGGGCTATCAGACGGTCCGGGACGCCCGGGCCGCGAACCTCCAGGCGCCGTTGATCATGGTGCAGGGGGATCTTCCGGGGAACTACATTGGCGCGGGAGGCGAGCGGTTTTCGCACGGAAACAGCCTCGACCAGAACGTTGGTGAGGCCACGGCGAACCTCACCTTCAATGTCGGGTCCCGGCATCAGATCACCCTCGGGACCCACAACGAATTCTTCAAGTTTGTGAATCTGTTTGCGAACAACAAGAACGGCACCTGGACGTTCGGCAGCGCGGACTCGCTCGATGCCGGTTTGGCCCGCCGCTACGAGGTCCTGTTGCCCCTCCGAGAGGGCGGATTCATCTCCAATTTCAAGGTCAAACAATTCGGGGGATACGTACAGGATGCCTGGCGTCCGAACGACCTGCTGACTCTGACGGTCGGCCTGCGCTACGACGTGCCGTCCAGCGACAAGCCGTTCCAGAATCCGCTCCCGGCGCTCAACGACACGCTCGGCGTGAACACCGGGCAGTTCCCCAGCGGCAACGGCCTGCTTTCGCCCCGACTCGGGTTCAATTGGGATCCCTGGGGGAACGGCAACACCATCATCCGCGGCGGGGTGGGTCTCTTCAGCGGCCGGCCTCCCTACGTGTGGATGTCAAACGCCTTTACGAATACCGGTCTGGAGCAGGTCACCCTCCTGTGCGACGCGACCGTCCCCGGCGGAAACGGAAAAACGCCGCCGCCGTTCACCACGGACATCACGAGCATTCCGACCGCATGCGCGGCAGGCGGTCCCCCGGCTCCTCCGATCGCCAACGTGAACTACTTCGACAAGAATTTCAAGTTCCAGCAGGCCCTGAAGTATTCGCTCGGCATCGACAAGCGGCTGGGCTGGGGCACGGTCGTCACCCTTGATTTCCTGCATACCGAGAACCGGAATCAGATGTACCAGTTCGATGACAACGTGCGGCTCGGCGCCGTTAACGGAGAGGGTCGCCAGCTCTACGCCACGCTCAACCCGGCGGGCAACGCGCTGGTGAGACTCAGGAAAACGACGGGCGTCGGTACGGTCATCCACCATGTGAACAAGAGCGCCGACCGGTCGACCCTGTTCACGGCGCAGCTTCAGAAATCCTTCAGTTCCGGTCTGTCCCTCAACGCGGCGTACACCTATTCGAACTCGAAGGACTTGATGAGTCTGTCTTCGAGCATCGCCAGTTCCAACCTGCGGTTTACGGCGCTGGACGGAACGCTCGAGAATCGCAATCTCCGGACATCGGGATTCGACGTTCCCCACAAGATTGTCCTGAGCGGCTCCGCCAACCTGCCGTTCGGACTCCAGGCTTCGGTGATCTTCACCGCGCGCTCCGGGCAGCCCTACGCCTACACGTACAACGCGGACGCCAATGGCGACGGCAACTCCGGCAACGACCTGCTCTATGTTCCGCGCGATGCCAATGACATCACGCTGTCGAATCCGGCGGATTGGGACCGGCTCAACTCCTTCATCGTGAGCGAACCCTGCCTCCGCGACCAGCGAGGCCGGATCATGGAGCGGAACTCCTGCCGTAACCCGTGGATCAAGTTCGTGGACCTGCGGCTTGGCAAGGTGGTCCCGACGCTCTCCGGCCAGCGGTTCGAGGTCACGGCGGATATTTTCAATTTCCTGAATCTGATCAAGAAGAATTGGGGCGTAAACCGCGAGACCAGCGGATTCGAAGAATCGAACTTCCTTACCCTGGCAACAGGAGCGGGCGGGAGCTACGACAACCGCGGCACCGCAAGCCAGTCTGATGATCGAGGAAAGTATGTGGTTCCGGCCGTCCTGCCTTCGCTCCGGAAGGCGCTCGTAAATAGCTCGCGCTGGCGGATCCAGCTGGGCGGGAAATACACATTTTAGGGCGCTGCGGCGCTAGGACGCTACGACACTGAGTACCTGGGGGCCGGCAGAAGCCGGCCCCCACGTCTTTTTTCCTGGCGTCTTAGCGTCTTAGCGTCTTAGCGTCTTAGCATCAGGTCCGCACCCGCACCAGCAACCAACCCCCCAGCGCCAGGAATACCAGGTTCGGCACCCAGGCCGCCGCGGTCGGATTCATGATCCCCGACGACCCCACCGCCTGGGAAAGATTGATCATCAGCAGGTAGACGATCGTGGTGCCCAGGCTGATAGCGATGCCCATGGCCGCCCCGGCGCGCGGCGAAGAGACCGCGAGCGGCGCGCCGAACAGCGCGATGATCAGGCAGGCCGCGGGCAGCGCCAGCTTCACCGCCCGCTGGACCTGCAGCTTCTTGGTGTCGTTGCCGGAGCTGTTGAGCGCGGCGATGTAGCGCCCCAGCTCGTTGTAGGTCATCTCTTCGGGGTTCTTCGGCTCGATCAGCAGGTCGCGCGGCGCCTGGCTAAAGGCGGGCAGCCTGAGCTCGGCGAAGCTCAAGGTCAGCGCCTCGCCGTTGCGGCGGAGCAGGTGGCTCGCGCCATGGGTGAACCGCCAGAAATGCTCCTTGGGGTCCCATCGCGCGCTGTCCGCGGTGATAGACATCGTGGGAACGTTCGAGTCTCGCACCGCGCGCTCCAGCACGACCTGCTGCATCTGGTTGTCCGCCGTATTGAGCTGGCGTATGGTGTATACCCATCCGCTCCCGGCGCGGTACACGAAGTTGGTCCGGGTGGTGACATTCCGGGCCTGCCGCTCTTTCTGGAGCTCGAGCTGCCGGGTGGTGGCTTCGGTGGCCCACTCGCCGATCATGAACGTGAGAAACGCCGCGAGGGTCGAGGCGATGAGCAGCGGCCGGATCAGCCGGTGGAAGCTGATCCCCCCGGCCTTGGCGGCGGTGAGCTCCGAATTGCGCGCCAGGGGCCCCACGGTGAACACCATGGCAAAGAGCGCCGCGGCCGGCATCATGGTGGCAATGTTCTGGGGCAGGGCATAGAGATAGGACAGCGCGATGGTGCTGGCGTGGAGGTCCCGGTCCAGCAGCCGGCGCAGGTTATCGGTGAGCTGGGTCAGCACCGACACGAAGGGCAGCCCGATCGCGGTGAGCAGGAAGATTCGAAGCCAATGCCCCAGCAGGTAGCGCGTCAGCAGCCGCATCAAGCCCTGGCCCGGCGGCGGCGCAGCCAGCCGGTAAGGAGATCGGCCAGATCCCCCAGGTCCCCGCCGCGGGTCGAGCCAAACTCCCGGTTCACCCGGGTCAGCCCCAGGGTACCCACCACCAGCACGACGGCGTTGGGCAGCCACATCGCCAGCGCAGCCGAAATGGCTCCGCGGTCGGCCAATTGCTCCCCGGCCGTGAGGGCCACGTAGAACAGGGCAAAGATCACCAGGCTGCCCCCGATGACCAGCCCGATCCCGCCACGGGGGAACCGGAGTGCGAGTGCAATACCAATAAGCACGAAGCTCAGGCATGCGGCCGAGAGGGTGTACTTCTTGTGGATTTCCACCAGGTACTGGTTCACGTCCCGACGCGCGAACTCCTCGTTTTCCCGCGCAATGGTGGCGTCGGAAATGGTGGAGAAGACCGCGGCGTAGCGCCCCGGCGGCTTCGCAAGAGTGTCCGGCACGGCGGTTTGGGCCGCGGCGGGCTTGGGGAGCAGGAGCCGGGCCATCCAGCGCTCGACCTTCCTCCAGGGTCCGCACCGGGGCGTCGCCTTCGCGACCCCGGGCGGCGGCTCCTGGACTCCCCAGAGATGGAGCAGGGCGCGCACGTCGTTCTCGGCGATGGCCCGCCGGTGCCGCGCCGCGCCTTCCATGGTCGATCGCGAAGTGGCCACCCGATCCATCATCTCGCAGGTGGTCATTTCACGATCGCCCCGCTCGACCGATCCAAAGCTCTGCTTGAAGGCGTTCTCGATGTCTCGAACCCTGATGGTGTTGGTGAGGAATCGGGTGGTATTCACCGTCGCGGGCTCGGCGGTCTTGTATTCATGCACCCGGCCGGAATAAAGCCGGAGGCCCAAGTCCCGCTGGCCGTTTTCGAAGGCCATGTAGCCGCTATCGGCGTAAATCACCCGGCGCCCATCGGACGGGCTCATGTCGTAGATCACCACCTCGCGCATCCGTCCCGAGCCGGCCTCGATGACGCTCGCCTGCAGGAAATATTGCGAGCCCGGCAGGTTGTTCATCGTCTGTTCTTTGAGCGAGAACGTCGGCTTCTTCTGGCCGATGTCGGTCTGCAGATTGAGCAGCCGGAGGTTGGTGCGGGGGAGGACCTGGTCCACGAAGAAGAAGTTGGCCAGCGCGAGGAGGAGCCCGGCATAGAACACCGGCCCTACCATCTGCACCACGCTGATGCCGGAGGCCCGCATGGCGGTGATCTCGTTGTCCACCCCCATCTGGCTGAACCCGTAGAGCACCGCCACCAGGATGGCCATGGGCAGCGTCAGGGCCACAATGAAGGGAATGAACAGCACCAGCACCTCGGTGATCACGCCGGCCGGCAGCCCCTTTCCGACCAGCTCTCCGAACCGCCGGGACAGCTGGTTGAGCATTAGCATGCCGGTGAGCGCGCCCCAGGCGAAGAGGAACGGCCCGGAGATGGAGCGGAGGATGTGGGCGCGGAGGAGGCGCATGCCGGGAAAGTAAGCGGTGACCGGTGACCTGTGACCAGCCGGTAAGATGCCTGGCGGGCCCCTTCCGTTCCCTGCGACACCCCTCCTTACTTCTCACCGTTCCCAGGTTACTGGTCACTGGTCACTGGTCACTGCCACCATGCGCCTGCTTCTCGCCACGGTGCTCCTTGTTTCAGGCTGCGAAGGCCGGGCGGCGACGCCTCCCCGGGAGTTCGACGGGGCTATGGCCCTCCGCTACGTTTCGACTCAGCTCGGATTCGGGCCCCGGATCCCGGGCAGCGAGGGACATCGCCGCATGTCGGGCTGGCTGGACAGCCTGCTCCGTACCCGCGCCGATTCGGTCGAGGTGCAGCGCTGGACCCACCTCACCCGGGAGGGCGTCTCCCTTCCGCTGGTGAACTTCCTGGCCCGCTTCAATCCGGGTGCGTCGACCCGGCTGCTCTTCCTGGCCCACTGGGACACCCGCCCCAAGGCCGACGCCGCCGCGAGCCGGGATACCACGCTGCCGGTGCCGGGCGCCAACGACGGGGCATCCGGGGTCGCCATACTCCTCGCGATGGCCGATGCGCTCCAGAAGGCCCCTCCGGGTGTGGGGGTCGACCTCCTGTTCGTGGACGGTGAGGACTACGGCAGCTTCGACCAGGGCAACGACCAGGATGTGTTGCTCGGATCGCGCTACTACGCCGCCCACCAGCCGGCGGGGCCGCCCCCGCGCTATGCCGTGCTGTTCGACATGGTGGGCGACCAGGATTTGAAGATTCAGCGGGAAGGCAGCTCGGTGACCGGCGCTCCGGACGTGGTGCAGACGGTGTGGGACCTGGCCGGCCGGCTCGGGTATGGCCACGTGTTCGTCGACGAAGACGGGATGCCGATCACCGACGACCACACCCCGCTTCAGCAGGCCGGCATCCTGGCGATCGACCTCATCGATTTCGACTACGGACCCGGGAATAAGTGGCACCACTCGCCCGACGATACGCTGGATAAGGTCAGCGCGGCCAGCCTCCAGGTGGTGGGGGATGTGGGGATGGCGCTGGTACGGATTCAGAATTGAGGGTGCAGGATTGACTCCTGACCCCCCGCTTCAACCCTGACACCTGCATCCTGCATCTTTCGGCCCAAGCGTGCGAAACATCGCTCCGCGTTGCGGGGAGCGCGGCCGGTACTATGCAGCATGTCCAAGGAACCCCGCGCTGTCCTCCTGCTCCTTGGCCTGGCAATCGCGGGGCACGCGGGCCGGCTCCTGCTGGCCAGGCCGGAGGCTCCGCCGGGCGAGCTGCTCGCTGCCCCGACTCGCGGCGACGGCGACCCTGCCCGGCAGCGCGCCCGCTCGACTCGCCTAGCCCGGCCCCTTTCGGCGGACGAAACGGTGGACGTCAATCGCGCCCCCGTCGAAGAGCTCGTCCGGCTCCCCAGGATTGGCATGTCACTGGCAAAGCGCATAGTGGAAGACCGGACGGCACGCGGCCTGTTTCGCGGCCCGGGCGACCTGGATCGCGTCCCAGGAGTGGGATCGGCCTTGCTGGGCGCCCTTCAAAGAAGGGTGAGTTACGGGGGGGTCGTCACGGAAGTGCCTACCCCGTCGAACGATGCAAATATTAGCACCCTAAGAGCTTACGCCCCGGCGACTGCTGTCGGAAGCGGCGGCCTGATTGACCTCAACTCCGCCTCGGAGGCGGACCTGCTGGCCCTCCCCGGAATCGGTCCGGCCCGGGCCCGGGCGATTCTGGCATATCGCCGGGACAAGGGGTCATTCGCCGCAGTATCGGATCTTGCCAGGGTATCAGGGTTTGGGCGGTTGCTGGTGGCCCGTTTGACCCCCTTTCTGAGGGTTCGGTAGCGATGGATTCGGGAACGTCACCACGGGAGACCGGCACGGCATGACGACGGCGGCTCTAGCATCTGATCGGCTCGGCGATATCCTGGTCAAGGAAGGTCTGCTCTCGCGCGAAAAACTCGCGCAGGCGCTGACCGAGCATCGTGCGTCGAACATGC
>JAYUAL010000168.1:0-2071 GCA_043741355.1 Gemmatimonadales bacterium
AGGGCACTCCGCTCGACTCCCACCAGGGCGTGGTGCTCCTGCTGCATCCCGAGACCGGGGCGCCGCTCGCGATCATGGACGCGAGCAGCATCACCGCTATCCGGACCGCGGCGGTCTCGGGTGTGGCAACCAGGGCGCTCGCGCGGCAGGACGCGTCGGACCTCGCGATCCTGGGCAGCGGGGTCCAGGCGCGGAGCCACCTCGAGGCGATGGGCTCGGTGCGCCAGCTCGGCCGGGTCCGGGTATGGAGCCCCAATGCGGGCCGGGTCGCCGAGTTCGTGCGCTGGGCGCGGGAGCGTCTCGGCGTCAGAGTCGAGCCGGCGCCCGGACCGCGGGAGGCGGTGAGCGGGGCGGACATCATCTGTACCACAACCGCATCGGCCACGCCGGTGCTGCGGGGTGAATGGATTGCGCCCGGAGCCCACATCAACGCGGTGGGCTCGAGCATCCCTTCGGCGCGGGAGCTCGACACGGAGGCGGTGACGCGGAGCCGGCTCTTCGTGGATCGCAGAGAATCGGCGGCGAACGAGGCGGGAGATTTCCTGATTCCGCTCCGCGAGGGCGCCATCGCGGAGAGCCACCTCCTGGGCGAGCTGGGCGACGTGCTGCTCGGCACGCTGACCGGTCGCACCGGGCCGCTGGACATCACCCTCTTCAAGTCGCTCGGGATTGCCGTAGAAGATCTTGCCTCGGCACACCACGTGCTGGGCAAGGCGGAGGTGCGGGGCATCGGGTTGGTGACCGAGCTGGGCGGGCTCCGCCACTCGGAGGGCGGGGCTTGACCGCAACGGAACCGATGTCAGCCCGGGTCAACCCGTTCTTCACCCCTGGCGTGTTCCCTGATCCGCCTCGAGGAGAGGTACGCGCATTTCATTGCTCGCTCCCGAACTACGCCCCGACCCCCCTGGTCGATCTGCCGGGCCTCGCCGCCTCCCTGGGCCTCGGAACCGTCCACCTCAAGGACGAGGGGCAACGATTCGGGCTCGAGGCCTTCAAGGTGCTCGGCGCGTCGTGGGCGCTGCACCAGCTCCGTCGCGGCGGCTCCGGCCCGATGACCGTGTCCACCGCGACGGACGGAAACCACGGCCGGGCGGTGGCCTGGGCGGCGCGACAGCTTGGCCTGCCGGCAGTGATCTTCATTCCGGCTCACGCGGCGCCGGCCCGGGTGGCGAAGATCCGGCGAGAGGGCGCCCGGGTGGAGCTGGTTGAGGGCACCTACGACGACGCGGTGCGCCGTTGCGCGGACGAAAGCGGCCGGAACGGCTGGCAGGTGGTGGCGGACGTGGGATACGACGGCTATCTCGATATTCCGAACCGGATTGTCGAGGGATACGCCACACTCTTTCAGGAAGTCGACGAGCAGCTCGAGGCGGCCGCGCATCCCGCTCCCAGCCTGGTCGTCGTGCAGGCCGGAGTGGGCTCCCTGTTGCATGCCGCGGTGAATCACTACCGGGCTCGGGGCGAGCAGCCCACGCTGGTCGCGGTGGAGCCGGTGCAGTCGGACCCGCTCTTTGCATCGATCAATACCGAGGACGGCCGACCGGCGCTCTCCGGGGGCCGTCAGGATTCCATCATGGCCGGCCTCAACTGCGGGAGCGTCTCGCTGGCGGCGTGGCCGACCCTGCGACGGGGGGTCGAGCTGTTCATGACCGTCTCCGACCGCTTCGCGGCCGACGCGATGCGCCGCCTGGCCCGTCCCGAGGGCCAGGATCCACCAGTCGTGGCCGGCGAATCGGGGGCCGCGGGGCTGGCCGGGGTGCTGGCCTTGCTCGAGGCGCCGTGCTTTCGCGGTGCGCTGGAGTTTCTCCGTCTGGGTCCCGCCACCCGGCTCCTGGTGATCAATACCGAGGGGGCCACCGATCCGGAGGGGTACCGGCGGGTTGTTGAAGCAGACGATTCGGGACTACGTTAAGCGTTCGCCGTACCCCGTCGCCCGTATTCCATCAGGAGTGCCCCATGCCGCTCATGCCTCCCATCAATCTCAAGAAGTGGATCGAGGAGCACCGCGCGCTGCTCAAACCGCCGGTCGGCAACAAGATGATCTGGCAAGATTCCGAGTTCATGGTGATGG
>JAYUAL010000169.1:0-2070 GCA_043741355.1 Gemmatimonadales bacterium
ATGAGCTTGCCTACTCCCTCGATATCGAGCTGGATGAAGGGATCGAACTCGATGATGTTTCGCTCCAGGTAGGCGGGCAGGAACACTCCCGCATCGTCGCGAGAGAGCCCCCAGGTGGTTTGGGTCAGGTCATTGGTACCGAATGAGAAGAATTGGGCTTCGCGAGCGATCTCGTCCGCGGTGAGCGCCGCGCGGGGCAGCTCAATCATGGTGCCGAGGAGGAAGGGCACCGTGATCTGCCGCTCGCGGAACACCTCCTCGGCGATCTGGCGGACGATCAGCGCCTGTTTCCGGAATTCGACGACGTGCGCCACGAGGGGGATCATGACCTCGGGCTGGACCCGTCCCTTGCGGGTGGCGATGGTGCAGGCGGCCTCGAAGATGGCGCGCACCTGCATGGCCGTGATCTCGGGATACATGATGCCGAGACGGCAGCCCCGGAGGCCGAGCATCGGATTCACCTCCGACAGCGAGGCGACGGCCCGCTCGACCTCCGCCACCGTTTTGCCCATCTCCCGGGCCAGCGCCGTGATCTCGGCGGGCTCCTTGGGCAGGAATTCATGGAGCGGCGGGTCGAGCAGCCGGATGGTGACCGGATACCCTTCCATCGCGCGGAAAATCCCCTCGAAGTCGGTGCGCTGCATCGGGAGGATCTTGGCCAGCGCCTTCTTCCTTCCCTCGGCGTCGGAGGCCAGGATCATCTCGCGCATGGCGCCGATGCGCTCACTGTCGAAGAACATGTGCTCGGTGCGGCAGAGGCCGATTCCCTCGGCGCCGAAATCACGGCCCCGGTGGGCGTCGGCCGGCGTATCCGCGTTGACCCGCACCCGGAGATGCCGCATCCCGTCGGCCCATCCCATGAGCCGGGCGTAGTGGGCCGAAAGTTCCGGTGCCATCAGGCGGGCGCGGCCGGCGTAGACCCGCCCCGTGCTGCCGTCCACGGTGATCCAATCGCCGTCGCTCACCCGCCGGCCGTTCACTACGAATGTCTGGGCGTGCTCGTCCACCTCCACGTCGTGAGCCCCCGCCACGCAGGGCTTGCCCATGCCGCGCGCCACGACTGCCGCGTGGGAGGTCATGCCGCCACGGGCGGTGAGGATCGCCTTGGCCGCCACCATGCCGTGAAAGTCTTCCGGGCTCGTTTCCCGGCGTACCAGGATCACCGGCTCGCCCTTCCGCCCGCGGATCTCGGCCTGGTCGGCATCGAAGACCGCCGCACCGCTCGCCGCGCCAGGCGACGCCGGCAGTCCGGTGGTGAGCAGGTCCAGCGAGGCCGTGGAATCGATGGTGGGGTGGAGCAGCTGATTGAGGTCGTTGGGCGGCACCCGCGCGATGGCTTCTTCCTCGGAAATCAGCCCTTCGTCCACCATCTCCACCGCCGAGCGGACCGCGGCCTGCCCGCTGCGCTGGGCCCGGCGGGTCTGCAGCATGTACAACCGGCCCCGTTCGATGGTGAACTCGAGGTCCTGGACGTCCCGGAAGTGCCGTTCAAGAGTACGAGCGGTCTGCTCCAGGTCCGCGTAGGCGTCCGGCATCTGTTCCTGGAGCAGGGAAATCGGCACCGGAGTGCGGATCCCGGAGACCACGTCTTCGCCCTGAGCGTTGAGCAGGTATTCACCGTAGAGCACCCGCTCGCCGGTGGACGGGTCCCGGGTGAAGGCCACCCCGGTGCCGGAGTCCTCGCCCATGTTCCCGAACACCATCGCCATGATGTTGACGGCGGTCCCCATGGTGTCGTCAATCTCGTGGTGCTTGCGATAGTCGATGGCGCGACGGGTATTCCAGCTCTCGAATACCGCCGCCACCGCGCCCCAGAGCTGCTCCATCGGGTCCTCGGGAAACTCCTTGCCGGATTCCCGCTGAATCAGCGCTTTGTATTCCCCGACCAGATCGCGAAGCGCCTCCCACGGCAGGTCGATGTCGCGCGCGGCGCCGGCCGACTGTTTCCGCCGATTGATCGTCTCGTCGAACACCAGCTTGGGCACGTGGTACACCACCCCGCCATACATCTGCACAAAGCGGCGGTAGGAGTCGAACGCGAAGTTGGGGTTGCCGGTCCGGCGGCGCAGC
>JAYUAL010000170.1:0-2066 GCA_043741355.1 Gemmatimonadales bacterium
TGGCTTTCGGCGCCGTTCGGGGTACACTACGGAGCCGCTTCCAACGAGGCGGCTTCGTTCGTTTCCCTCCCGGAGGCCTCGCATGTCCTTTTTCCCGGCACCGCCCCTGGTGCTTTCGGCCTTCGCCGCCGTCTGCCTCGTCATGCCCGCCTCGGGACGGTTCCGAACCGCGCCCATAGCCATCGGGGCGGATTCCACCCGGTTCAACGGCCTCTCGTGGCGGAGCATCGGGCCCTGGCGGGGCGGGCGGGTCACCACGGTCGCCGGGGTCCCGGGCAAGCCGATGGTCTACTACATGGGGGCCACCGGCGGCGGGGTTTGGAAAACCGAAGACGCCGGCATTACCTGGCGTCCCATCGGGGACGGCCAGTTCAAGATGGGATCGATCGGCGCGGTGGCGGTCGCGCCCGACGATGACAACGTGATCTACGTCGGCGCCGGCGAGGCGCCGGTGCGCGGGGTGTCGTCTTCGTGGGGCGACGGGATGTACAAGTCCACCGATGCGGGCCGCAACTGGAGCCGGATCGGGCTCACCGAATCGCGCACCATCTCCCGGGTGATCGTCCACCCGCGCAACAATGACGTGGTCTACGTCGCGGCGCAGGGAAGCCGCTGGGGGCGGAGCGCCGAGCGGGGCGTTTACCGCAGCATAGATGGCGGCCGGAGCTGGAAGCTGCTGCTCGGATCTCCCGATTCGCTCACCGGCCCCAGCGATCTGGCGATGGATCCCTCGAACCCGCGCATCCTGTATGCGGCGATGTGGAGCGCCCAGCGCACCGCATGGAAGATCCGGAGCGGCGGCCCCACCGGCGGCATCTGGAAGACGGTGGACGGGGGTGAGACCTGGAGCCGGCTCGAGACGGGGCTGCCAAAGCTGATGGGAAAGATCGGCGTCGCGGTGTCGCGCGCCAATCCCGACCGGGTATGGGCCATCGTCGAGGCCGAGGAGGGCGGGCTCTACCGCTCCGACGACCAGGGCAAGAGCTGGACGCTGGTGAACGGAGACCGGATTCTCCAGGCGCGCTCGTGGTACTACATGCGGGTAGCGGCCGATCCCAAGAACGCGGACCTGGTGTACGTGATGAACGCGCCGATCCTGAAGTCGATCGATGCCGGCAAGAGCTTCATCCAGCTTCCCGATCCCCACGGCGACAATCACGACCTCTGGATCAACCCCGACAATCCCGCCAACCTCATCAAGGCGGACGACGGGGGCGCGGCGGTGTCGTTTACCGGGGGCACCACCTGGTCTCCCATCAGCAACCAGGCCACCGCGCAGTTCTACCGCGTCATGACCGACGAGCGGTTTCCCTACTGGCTCTACGCGGGCCAGCAGGACAACAGCACCGTGTCGCTGCCCTCCGCCACCGATGGGGGAGGCATTCCCAACGAGGCGATGGTGATCGTGGGAGGGGGTGAGAGCGCCCACATCGCGCTGGATCCCGCGGCGCCTCGCTACATCTACGGGACCGGGTATCACGGCCAGCTCGACGAGTACGACGCCACCAACCGGTTTACCCGCGACGTGCGGCCCTATCCCACCGTCGGCCTCGCCGAGCCGTCGGACAAGATGAAGTACCGGTTCAACTGGAGCACGCCGCTCATCACCTCGCCTCACGATCGCCAGACGCTGTACTACGGCGGCAACGTGCTGTTCCGTTCCAGCGACCGGGGCCAGAGCTGGACGGTGGTGAGCCCCGACCTGACCCGGAACGACAAGAGCCGGCAGGGATTCGGCGGCGAGCCGATCACCAACGAAGGCGCCGGTGGGGAGGTCTACGGCACCATCTACTACATCGCCGAGAGCCCGCTGGAGAGGGGTGTCATCTGGGTCGGGACGGATGACGGGCTGGTGCAGCTTACCCGCGATGGGGGAGTCACCTGGAGCAACGTGACGCCGAAGGACCTGCCGGAGTCGCTGATCAACATGGTGGAGGTGTCGCCCTACGACCGGGCCACCGCCTATATCGCGGTGGACCGGCACAAGTGGAACGACAACGCGGCGATGATCTACAAGACCACCGACTACGGGAAGAGCTGGGTCAAGATCGTCTCCGGCTTGCGAG
>JAYUAL010000171.1:0-11586 GCA_043741355.1 Gemmatimonadales bacterium
CTGAAGAACACGGCGTCGAGCCCGCCGTCCACCATCTTGGCAGTCTCACCTGGGTCGAAAGCCGCTGGGTGTAGTTCCGGCCGGAAAGTTTGCCGGATTAATGTCGACGTGAGTGTCGAGCGTGAGCACCCGTTCGTGAATGGCGCGGGCCTTGGCCCTTAGCACAGAGTCGGCTCCCTGCGCCGCAAGCGATGCGGCGGACCACCCCGCCAGCGCCGCGAATGCCGTCGAGAAATGTCTCATCACGGGGCCGCCTCCTGGTTGGCGGGTGGAGGATTCGGCTCGCCGGCCACCGCCACCCGGTCGCGTCCGGCCCGTTTGGCCGCATAGAGGGCAGCATCCGCCTGGGCCGGGAGGGCGGCCCGCGACGCCGCAGTGTCGGGACAGGCGGCGACGCCAAACGAGGCGGTGAGCCGCCACTTTTCCCCGTGCCACCGCCAATCGCTGAAGGCCAGCGCCTGCCGAATGCGCTCCGCCACTTCCCGGCCCCGCTCCAGGGAGGCTGCGGGAAGCCAGACGGCAAACTCCTCGCCTCCAATCCGGGCGACGGTGTCATCATCCCGCACCGCCTGGATCAGGATCCGTGACATGTGAAGCAGCGCGTCGTCACCCGCCGGGTGTCCCAGCTTGTCATTGACGCTCTTGAAGTGATCGATATCGGCGTAGATGAGGGCACCGGACGGATCGCCGAACGCGGTCAATACCTCGTCGAACCCCCGCCGGTTCCGGAGACCGGTGAGCGGGTCCCGCGCCGCCGCCTCCTCGAGCGCGCGGCGTTCCAGCGCGGCGAGCAACCGGGGTCCCGCACTCTCAATAGCCGCCCTGAAAGCCGCCAGCTGCTGGGCCGGCTCGGCGCCCTCCGGCGTCCAGGCGGCAATGGCTCCCGCCGGAGCCTTCTCCCCCGGAATGGGGCAGACGTAGGCGGGGTCGCTCCGTTTGCGGCGGTCGGCGCGGACCAGTCCGAATGGCCCAACGACAGCGGTCAGCGGGCCCCCGTTGCCGAGCGTCACCTGCTCGAGCGCACTGCCCTTCTCCACCAGGGCCTTGAGCAGGCGTTTATCCGATCGGAGCGAGACGCCCGCGATCTCCACTCCACCCAATCGCGGAAGCGCGACGCAGGTTTCCACCCCGAGCATTTTCTCGAGCTGGATGGCCAGCCGAAGCGCCACGCTCTCGAGCGATTCGCTCCGGGTATCCTGGTGCTTCACGACGGCAGCGATGACCGGCCGCCACCGGTCGTAGTCGAGCAACCTGGCGAGATCGCGCTGCGCCGTGGCCCGGACTCCGGCTGAGCTGCCGGGCGGAAGTTGCAGTCCCGCCGCGCGCCCATCGAGGCTCGCGAAGACCAGGGTGCCGGAGCCCAGCCGCTCCACCCCCTCCCCGTCTCCGATTCGCTGATGCTCCAGCCGGGCGCGGACCAGCCGGTCCAGATCTTCCGGAATACCATTCCTTGGCACAGCCACTTCGCGGGTGCCCGGCCCGATGAGCCACGCGCCGGTGGCGCCATTGGCGCGGAGAATCCATTCCAGGAGCGGCGGACCCTCCGCCGCGGGGGCGGCGGCCGGCGCCTGAGCCCTCCGGCGCTTAGCGAGCCACACGGACACGGCTGCGCCAACGACTCCCCCCACGACCGCCCCCGCCAGCCAGTCCATCACCGGCGGCTCCGCCCCAGCCAGCCGCGGCGGCGGAACCAGATGTAGATGACCGCGCTGACCAGGGCCATAAGGCCCAGGACGGCGGGATAGCCCCACCTGGTGCGGAGCTCGGGCATGAACTCGAAATTCATTCCGTAGACCCCCACGAGGAAGGTAAGCGGCAGAAAAAAAGCGGCAAAAACCGTGAGCACCCGCATGACTTCGCTGGTCCGGTGGGACGCGAGCGAGACATGCATCGAAAGAAGGTTTTGAACTTCCTCGTGCAGCTGATCGGCCCAGAAATGATAGCTCTCGGCGTTCTCCTTGAGGTCCTGGTACACCGACTCGGACCGCTCGCCGGTCGGGGTGAGCCGCTGAATGACGCTATGGGTCTGCCACAGCATCCGCTTGATCAGGCTCACCCGGCGCTTGAGCACGTGGATTTTCTGTAATGACGGGGTCTGCAGCCTGGGACTGAACAGGCCCTCCTCGTAGTGGTCGAGGGCGTCCTCGGCTTGCTGAAGGGGCTTTTCGTAGGTGTCGAGCACTCCATTCCCCAGCGCAGCGAGCAGCACCAGGGGTCCGCAGCCGGCGCCAGCGGCTCCGAAGCGCTCCCGCAGGGTAGCAATGAGCGGCAGATCCACGCGGTGGATGGTGAGCGCCATGTCGCTCCGGAAGAATATCGCGATTTTCCGGGTGAGCTCCTGTACCGTGCCGGCCCATTCCTTGGCGGCCACATCATAGACCCGAAGGATCAGAAAAGTGGTTTCGCCGAACTTCTCATGCTTGGGCAGGTGCTCGGGGTCGAGACAGTCCTGCACGATGGAGGCGGGAATCCCGTATTTCCGCGCGATGGCCTGGAGCTCTTCGACGGCAGGGGCCGACACATCGGTCCAGGTGAACGCCGGATCGCCGGTCTGGCAGACGGCCTGCTGCATCAGCGCCCGCTTCCCGCGCGAGCGCTCAACAGGCGCACCGCCGCCATCGCCGCGCCAAAACCATTGTCGATGTTGACCACTGTCACCCCCGCAGCGCAGGAATTCAGCATGCCGAGCAAGGCGGCCACCCCGCCGAAGGACGCCCCATAGCCGACACTCGTGGGCACCGCGATGACCGGGGCGCCGACCAGTCCGCCGACCACACTCGGGAGCGCGCCCTCCATCCCGGCAACCACCACCACGACGTCGGCGCGGCGGAGCTGCTCGGAGGCCGCGAGAACCCGGTGAATGCCGGCCACGCCCACATCGGTCAGTCGGGAAACCCGGGCACCCATGGCGCCGGCGACGGATACTACTTCTTCCGAGACCGGGAGATCGCTGGTTCCGGCCGTGACGACCAGCAGTTCGCCCGGGAGAGGCTCCTCCCGGAGGGTACCGGGTAGCCATGCGGTGCGCCCCAGCGCATTCCACTCGAGCGCGGCGAATCTCGACTGGAGCGCCTGCGCCTGCTCGGCGCTGGCGCGGGTACAGAGGAAGGTGCCGTCCGCGGCGGCGAGCCGCTCGCAGATCGCAACGGTTTGCTCGACGGATTTCCCGGCCGCGAAGACGACCTCCGGCTGCCCCTGGCGGAGCGACCGGTGGTGGTCGATCTGGGCGAACTCGAGATCTTCGGTTGGAAAAAGCGTAAGCCGCTCGAGTGCGCCGGCGGGAGTGATGGTACCGGCGGCAACCTCCGTGAGCAGGGTTTCCAGACGGGCCCGGTTCACGCCGCCTGGAAGGCCGGCTCGAGATACTTGCGGAAGATCGCCTCGGCCTCGACCATCGACTCCACCTGGAAGAGCCGCTCTCGCAGGTGCGCCGAAGCGGGCAGCCCCCTGGTGTACCAGCCGAGATGCTTCCGGAATTCGATCACGGTATGGCGGGAATCTCCCTGGAGCCTGAGCGCGAGACGGGCGTGCTCGAGCGCCACCTCGAATCGTTCCGTCGCGTCGGGAGCGGGCGGCAGGGGTTCGCCCCGGAGCAAAGCGTGCCCGGCCCGAAAGATCCACGGGTTTCCAAAGGAGCCCCGCCCCACCATGATCGCGGCGCAGCCGGTGTGGCGCTGCATCCGCAGGATGTCGGCGGGAGTGGTGATGTCACCGTTGCCGATCACCGGGATGGAGAGCGCCTCCACCACGCGGGCGATTTCGTCCCAATTGGCCTTGCCCTGGAACATCTGGGTGCGGGTACGGGCGTGCAGGGTGAACGCCCGAGCGCCGGCGTCCTGCATCCGGAGTGCGATGCCCACGGGATCGCGGGTATCGTCGTTCCAGCCGCTCCGGGTCTTGACGGTGACCGGGACATGGGTTGCCCCGGTAACCGCGCGGATGATGCGATTCACCAGATCCAGGTCCCTGAGGCACCCGGAGCCCCCGTTACGTTGCACCACCTTTTTCACCGGACAGCCGAAGTTGATATCCAGGAAGTCGGGCTGATACGCCTCGCTGACGATTGCGGCGGCGCGCGCCATGCCTTCGGAGTCGGCACCGTAGATCTGGACCCCGACCGGGCGCTCCACCGGCTCGAACTCCGCCCCTTCGAGAGTCTTCCGGATTCCCCGCCGAATGGCCTCCGCGGAAAGGAACTCCGTCATCAGGATGTCGGCGCCATAGCGGCGACAAATCTGACGGAACGGGGCCTCGGAGACCCCGGCCATAGGGGCCAGAATCAGCGGGACGCCTTCGCTGGGCCAAAACGGTAAGCGCATGAGAGAAACGTACTTGGCGGGGATACCGGCGGCAATCCGGGGACCGGGGTGGGGCTACCGCTCCCTCCCGGGACGGCCTAGACTTTATCGCTGATGAATCTCCGCGACTTCCTGGACCCCCGCGCAATCAAACTCGACCTCACCGCTCCGACCAAGGACGAGGTGTTGGACGAGATGGTGTCTTTACTGGGACTGGACGAGAGGTCCACTCATCAATTGGGTCGGCTGCTCAAGCGCCGCGAGCTGCTCGGCTCTACCGGCGTTGGCCGGGGTATCGCGATTCCGCATTGCCGCTCACTCGCGTTGAGCCGACTCCGGCTCGCGTTCGGAGTCCATCGTACCGGGCTCGAGTATGATGCGGTAGATCACAAGCCGGCGCACATTTTCTTTCTGATCGTCGCTCCGCCCACCGAAGTATCGAACCAGTATCTGCCGGTGCTCGGCACGATCGCACAACTCGGGCAGATGCCGGACGTCCCGGACCAGCTTCGGAACCTCGCCTCGTCCGACCAGCTCTTTCAGCTCCTGAACCAGAAGGGAGTGTGACCCTCCCGGGGCGAACGAGCCCCGCCGCCCGTTCGAGCCACCCTCGCATCCCGCCCGCTCGAAAGATCCCGATCCGGTCGAATCCACTCCAGAAACCCTAACCCGTTACCCCTAACACGTTGTGCGTATTAGAGTTGAAAGCCTGCCAGCAAACCTGCGAATTCCGGCGCCGGAATTGCTACTCAGCGTCGGGATATGGACAGCTCCTCATCCGTCCCGATTCGATCGCCGAAGCCCGCCGCGGGTCCGTGCGCGCGAGGCTTCACGATCATCGAGCTGCTCGCGGTCATGGTCATCCTCGGGATTCTGGCAGGTCTCGCGTTTCCCAAGCTCCAGACCGTCATCAATCAGGCCAGGACGGCACGGGCCATCGGCGACATCAAAGCGCTCCAGACCGACCTGATGTCGTTCGAGGCCGGCGGGCAGCCACTTCCCGCCGATCTCGCCGCCATCGGCCGTGGCGCGATGCTCGACCCGTGGGGCAACCCCTATGTCTATTACCCGTTCCCGCCCGGACCCGGGGCGGGTGGTGGGCGCAAGGACCGGTTCCTGGTGCCAGTCAACTCCACCTTCGACCTCTACAGCTTGGGCCCCGACGGGGCCAGCGCGCTCCCGTTCACCGCCTCGACGAGCCAGGACGATATCGTTCGCGCCAACGATGGCGGCTTTGTGGGACTGGCCCGGAACTTCTAGCCGATGCACGGTCCGCAGCTGCTCCGCACCCGGGTCGCCCGCCGCATTCTCGCGCTGTTTCTGGTCTGTGCGATGCTGCCCGTGGCGACCTTCGCGATTCTCGCCTATCGGCTGACGGCGGAGCGGCTGGAATCCGACGCGCAGAACGCCCTCCGCCAGAACAGCAAGACCGCCGGGATGATCCTCATGGATCGCCTCCATGGCCTGGTGAGCGAACTCGGGTCGGAGGGCGCTCGCTCCTCGTACGAGAGTATCACCCTGGAGCGGGCGGACGGACTCCTAGCGCCCGGGATCGGTGATCTGGCGAGAGTACCCGCGCTGTCGAAGACCCAGGTCGCCCAGCTGTCCGCCGGAGGGCCAGTGGTGCTGATCGATACCGCCCGAGGACGACCCTGGATCTTTGTCGGCCTTCCCACCGCCGGAAGCCGGTCCGGATTTCCCAGACGGTGGGGCATGGTCGCGCCGGCGGCGCTGGTGGGTGAGGACCCCGGGCTGAGTCCGGCCCCCGACGGGACCGAGCTCTGTCTCCTGGATGACAAGGGTCACACGCTCTCTTGTCCGAGCACAGGGGCGGCGGCGGTCCTCACGGCCGGGGCCCCAGCGCAGGAGGGCCCCCTCACATGGAAGCGGGGCGATTCTTCCTTCCTCATGGCCCGCTGGAATCTGTTCCTCGCCGGTGAGTTTGCCGCTCCGCCATGGACCGTCGCCGTCAGTATGCCGAAATCCAGCGTCCTGGTTCCTCTGAGCGCGTTTCGGCGCACCTTCCTTCTCGGCGTCGCACTGGCCGCGGTGCTGGTCTTCGTGCTCAGTCACGTGCAGCTCCGCAAACGAATGACGCCGCTGGCCGAGCTCGAGGCCGGCGTGCAGCGGTTGGGCGCCGGCGATTTCACCACGCCGGTGGTGGTCCGATCGGACGACGAATTCGAGATGCTGGCCACTTCTTTCAACGGCATGGCCGCCGATCTAAGCGACCAGTTCATGACCTTGAAGGCCCTCAGCACAGTCGACGTGGCGGCGCTGGAAACCCGGTCGGCAACTGCCATTGCGAGCGCGGCTCTCCGCTGCGCGCCGGGCCTTCTGGAGGCTAGTCGCGCCGTGGTGGCCTTCTCGAGCGGAGAGGAAGCCGGTGTCTGGACGGTTCTCTCGGCCGGGCCCGGGGAACCGAAGCCGCGAGAGGGGCGGGCCCGGCCGGAGGTCGGAGAAATCCTCGAGCTCGAGGCCGCCGCCGATGTGGTACACTTCGCGCCGGACGCCCTGGGCCACGGCTATTTCGACGCGGGTCATCTTACCAGAGCCTCGTGGCGCGTCGTGTTCCCGCTCCGGGAAAATGGCCGCATTCTGGCGGCCCTGATCGTTTCCCGGGATGACTCGCCGTTCCTACCGGCAGTTCTCTCGCGGGGAAGGCAGCTCGCCGATCAACTCGCCGTCGGTCTCTCCAATGTGGCGCTCCTGGGTGAACTGGACGCGCTGAGTCACGGTGCGATGCTGGCACTCGCGCGCACCATCGACGCGGCCTCACCCTGGACGGCGGGCCACTCCGAGCGGGTGACCCACGGGGCATTGGAAATCGCCCGCCGGCTCGGGTTCGACCGGCCGGACCTCGATCGGCTGCGGCGTGGCGGACTGCTGCATGATATCGGCAAGATCGGGGTGCCCCTGTCAATCCTGGACAAACCGGCTCGCTTGACCCCCGAGGAGAGAAGGACCATCGAATTGCACCCCGTCATCGGCGCCGAGATCCTCAAGCCGATCGCGGCATTCCAGGAGTTGCGGCCTCTGGTGCTCTACCACCACGAGCTCCTCGACGGAACGGGATACCCCGACGGCCTGGCCGGCGACGCCATCCCGGCACTGGTCCGGGTGCTGACAGTCGCGGATATATTCGATGCGCTGGTTTCTGATCGTCCTTATCGGGCGGGACTCGAGCCCGCCGCGGCGATCGCCATTCTCCGGGAAGGCGCCGGCATCAAGTACGACGCTCGCGCAGTGCGCTGTCTCGAAGAAGCAGTGGGTGAGGGGTGGTCTGCAGCGGCAATCGCCGAGCCGGCCATGGAGAAGTCGCGCAAGATCATGCCCAGCACTGTTGTCCGGGTTGGGCGGGTGCCGGAGGAGGCGTTTTCGTGACCGATCGTAACCCGCCCCCGCATAGCGCCCGAGGCCCCGAGTGGGTCGCGGCAAACTCGACTTTCGATCTCTACAGCATGGGGGTCGACGCCGGAACCGCGCCACCGTTCCCGTCCGGCACCGGGCAGGATGACATCGCGCGGGCGGGCGACGGTGGGTTCGTCGGCCCGGCCGAACACTACTCATTGAGGGAGTCGACATGACCGCGCCAAGAATCCCTGGCGACCAGCCGCCCATGGCCCACGCGCCCGCGGCCAAGCCGACGGGAACGGCCGGCGACGGCAATCTCGCCGAGCCGATGCCGTTGGACACCTTCCTCGAGGGCGTCGCGAACATCTACGATCTGGCGCCGAAGGAAGTCGCGCCCGATGCCCTGCCACCCAAGCCAAAGCGGGCTCGGCCTACCTCCCAGCGAGTGCAGCAGGGGCTCGCCTTGGGAGTGGCGGTCTCCCTCATCGCATTCTTCGCGGTGCAACTGGGTCGCACGGAAATCCAGGGTGTGCTGCCCGCGCCGCTGCGCGGCGAGTGGATGACGAAGTATGCCGGATACGAGAATCGGCTGATGCGGATTTCCGCCGGCGAGCTCGCCTTTCAGGTCGGACGGGACGGCGATTCGGTGACGGTTCACAAGATTCAGCACGTCGCCCAAACGGCCCAGGGAGAAGATACGACCAACTTTTCGGTAGACTACGAGGCGGAGGGCGGGAGCGTCAACTGGCAGTTTCAGTACATCCGGCGGCCCAAGCCCCTCATCCGGTTTACCCACCAGAAGGAACTGGTCTGGATGCCGGTACCGGTGCCGGGAGCCGCGATGCGCTGATCACTCCCACTCGATAGTCGCCGGCGGCTTGCTGCTGACATCGTAGACCACGCGGTTGACGCCCTTCACCTCGTTGGCAATCCGGTTGGAGATCCGCGCCAGCAGGTCGGGGGGAAAGGGGTACCAGTCGGCCGTCATGCCGTCGCGGCTGGTGACCGCTCGCAGCGCCACCGCCTGATCGTAGGTCCGGAAGTCCCCTTGCACCCCGACCGAGCGAATCGGGAGCAGTATCGAGAATGCCTGCCAGATCTCGTCGTAGAGGCCGGCCGCGCGGATCTCCTCGATGTAGATCGCGTCCACCTGCCGCAGGGTATCCAGCATCGGCCTGGTCACGTCTCCCAGTATCCGGATCGCGAGGCCGGGCCCCGGGAAGGGGTGCCGGCCCACCATTTCCTCCGGAAGGCCCAGCTCCCGCCCGACTTGGCGCACCTCGTCCTTGAACAGCTCGCGCAGCGGCTCGATGAGCTTGAACGGGAGCCGCTCGGGAAGCCCGCCCACGTTGTGGTGGGTTTTGATCGTCACGGACGGCCCGCCTCGGGGAGACACCGACTCGATCACGTCGGGATACAGCGTTCCCTGCACCAGATAGCCCACCTTGCCGTCGACCTTTTTCGCTTCCTCGGCGAACACCTCGATGAATTCATGTCCGATGATCCGCCGCTTCTGCTCCGGGTCGGCCACGCCGGCCAACCGCGCCAGGAAGCGCTCGCCGGCCTCCACCACCCGGAGATCGATGCCCAGATGCCTCCGAAAGGTCCGCTCCACCTGCTCGCGCTCGTGGAGCCGCAGCAGTCCATGATCCACGAAGATACAGGTGAGACGATTCCCCACCGCGCGGTGCACCAGGGCGGCGGCCACCGACGAATCAACCCCGCCGGAGAGACCGCAGATCACCCGTGATGTGGGGCCGACCTCCCGCATGATCTTCGCCGTCTCGCTTTCGATAAAGTGCCCCGCAGTCCAGTCGGCCGAGCAGTGGCATATCTCGAACAGGAAATTGGCGATGATCTCACTCCCGCGAGGCGTGTGCGCCACTTCGGGATGGAACTGCACCGCGTAGATCGGCCTGGTCTGGTGCTCGAAGCCCGCCACCGGAGAGTTGGCGCTGGAGGCCGTCGCCAGGTAACCCGGCGGCGGGGCGTCCACGTGGTCCCCGTGACTCATCCAGCACTGGATCTCCTCGCCGGGGGCGAACCCCTGAAACAGCCGTCCGCCCAGCACCTTCACCATCGCCCGCCCGTATTCCTTGCGGCTGGCGCTCACCACCCTCGCCCCGGTCAGGTGAGCAATCAGCTGCATGCCGTAGCAGAGGCCCAGCACCGGTACTCCGAGGTCGAGGAGCTCCTTCGGGGCCAGCGGGGCTCCGTCGTCGTAGACCGAGTTGGGGCCGCCGGAGAGGATGATCCCTTTGGGCTCCCACTCGCGAATCCAGTCGAGGCTCCGGTCGGAGGGGTGGATCTCCGAGTACACGTGGGCCTCGCGCACCCGGCGTGCGATGAGCTGGGTGAACTGGGACCCGTAGTCAAGAATCAGAATCCGGTCGTGGTGGATCACGTGGCTTCCTTCGCGTCGAAGCAGTCGGGCCGTTCGCCCCGCATCAGGTCGTCGAGGGTTTCCCGTTCCCGCGCCACCGCCCAGCGTCCCCCATCTACCAGGATTTCCGGGGCGCGGGGCCGCGCGTTGTAGGTCGAGCTCATGACGAATCCGTAGGCTCCCGCGCCGAGAACGGCGAGAATCTCCCCCTGCTCCACATCAGGGAGCAGTCGCTCCAGGGCCAGAAAGTCTCCCGATTCGCAGATCGGCCCCACTACATCTACCGGCTTGACCGCCCTCGACTGATCCGATGCCACCACCACCTCGTGATGCGCGTTGTAATGGCTGGGCCGCACCAGGTCGTTCATGCCGGCATCGACCACGACGAAATCCTTGCCGCCGGCGTGCTTCCGGTACAGCACGGTCGCCAGGAGGATCCCGGCGCTTCCCACCAGATAGCGCCCCGGTTCCAGGTGCAGCGCCAGCCCCAGGGGCGCGATCACCGGACCGACCGCCTCGGCGAGCGCGGCTGGCTCGAGTGGAGTTTCGTCGTTGTATTGAATACCCAGCCCACCGCCCAGGTCGATCGAGCGCAGGGTGAGAATGCCCGCGCCGCGAATGGCCCGGACCAGGCCCGCCAGGGTCGTAGCGCCCTTCAGGTACGGGGCCGAGTCGAGCAGCTGGCTGCCGACGTGCATGGCGATACCGGAGAGCTCCATGTGCGGATGCGCGGAGATCCGCCGGGCTGCCTCGACCACCTGGTCGGCTGGAATCCCGAACTTGGCTGCCGCCGTACCGGTGGTGATGAAGGGGTGGGTATCTACGGTGATGTCAGGATTCACCCGAATGCCGGCCTTGACGCGCCGCTCCCCCGCCCCGGCGGCGTACGCCAGCGCGCCCAGCTCTTCCAGCGATTCGATGTTGATCTGCCCGATGCCGGCGGCGCATGCGAGGGCCAGTTCCCCGGGCGTCTTTCCGACCCCGCTGAAGACGATTCGCTCCGGCGCGAATCCCGCAATCAGCGCCCGGCGGAGCTCGCCTGCGGAAACGATATCGCATCCGGCGCCCAGGTTCCGGAGCACCCGCAGCACCGCCAGGGATGCGTTGGCCTTGACGGCGTACTGGATTTGATGCGGCAATGGCGCCAGCGCCGCGGTGAGGGCTCTGTAGCGGCGCCGGATCGCATCGGCGTTGTAGGCGTACGCGGGGGTTCCGGCGCCCCGGGCGATCGTTTCCACGGACACGCCACCAAACAGCAGCGCGCCGTCTTCAGCGCGCGTGAGGCCCGCATCGGCAAAGAGCCGCCCCTGCCGGCCATCGACGCCCGGCCGGGGCCCGATATGCCCGGCGATGGGCATCAATACGCCTTGGCCCAGACCACTTCGGCCACCGCGGGCCTCCCGGTCCAGATGCAGGTCGTCGGAGCCGTGGGCGAGCGGAATTCTTCATCCGGAATCACCCGGATTGTGGCCTTGGTCTGCTCTTTGATTTCCGCCTCCACCGCAGGATCGCCACACCATCCGGCGTAGACGAACCCCCCGGTTCCCTCGA
>JAYUAL010000172.1:0-2061 GCA_043741355.1 Gemmatimonadales bacterium
GCCAGGGGAGGAGGTCCGGCCGCGATTCTGCTGGTGGCGGTTGCCCTGGCGGCCGCCGGCTGCGCGCATCACGCAATTCCGACCCCGGTGTCTCCCATCCCGGCCGGCGACCTGGTGACGTCGATCTTTCTGCTGGGCGATGCCGGAACCGCCGGGCTCGAGCCGGATCCGAACCTGGTGGAACTCACCCGTCAGGCCACGGCCTCGCCGCGGGGCAGCGTGATCGTATTTCTGGGCGACAACCTTTACCCCACCGGCCTCCCCGCTGAAGGCACCGCAACCCGCGCCGAGTCGGAGCGCCGGCTGGAGGTGCAGCTCGATGTGGCACGGAAGAGCCAGCGGAGAGCCATCTTCCTGGCGGGGAACCACGACTGGGAGCGATGGGGGCAGGGAGGGGAGGGAGCCATCAGCCGCGTCTCGGAATTCCTCCGGGAGCGGGTCAAGGGCTTGAGCATGCAGCTCCCCGATTCGGCCTGTCCCGGGCCCGTCACCCTGGACGTGGGGACTACGGTCCGCCTGGTATTCCTCGACACCCAGTGGTGGCTGCACAACTTCGCCAAGCCGTACGGCTCCACCTCGCGGTGCCGCGCGACTACGGAAGACCAGGTCATCGAGCAGCTGACCGCGACCCTGGCGAGCGCCGGACCCCGCCAGGTGATCGTCGCGGGACACCACCCGCTGGCCTCCGGTGGCGAGCACGGGGGCTATTGGTCGATCGGCAAGCACATCTTCCCGCTGCGGGACGTCAAGTCGTGGCTCTGGATCCCGCTCCCGATCCTCGGATCGATCTATCCGCTGGCGCGAATGAGCGGAATCACCAACCAGGACCTGTCCAACTCGAGAAACGAGTACATGCGGGCGCAGCTCGGCAGGGCCTTTGCCAGGAACCCGCCACTGCTGTACGCTGCGGGTCACGATCATAACCTGCAGGTATTCAAGGGGCCGTTTGCGAAGTACACCATCGTGAGCGGCTCGGGCATCGTTGATCACCAATCGGCCGTTCGCTACAAGGGCAACACCCTGTATGCCGCCAGGAAACCCGGCTTCATGCGCTTCGACGTGGACCGCCGCGGCCGGGTGCGCCTCTCGGTGCAGGTTATCAACAAGACCGGTCCGCAAGAGCACTTTGCAATCTGGCTCACCGAGCCATGATGGAGGTACGATGCGATTTCTGCCCCTGATGCCGTTGCTCTTCTTGGCGCTGGCCGGCCCGGCCGCGGCGCAGAGGTATGCACCCGCTGAATCGGTCACCGTGGTTCCCGGCGCCCAATACCGGGCCAGCGGCATCCACCGGCTCTTCTTCGGCAACCACTACCGGCCGCTGTGGACCACGGCGATCCGGGTGCCGGTGCTCAAGCTGTCGGAGTTTGCCGGAGGGCTCAAGCCGACCGAGCATGGCGGCGGCCAGCAGACCAAGTCGCTCCGGCTGCAGGGCGCCGACGGGCGCGAATACCAGTTTCGCTCGGTGTCCAAGGATCCCAGCGCGATCCTGCCGCCCGAGCTTCGGGGCACCCTCGCCAACCGGATCATCCAGGATCAGATAAGCGCCGGTCACCCCGCCGGCATGGTGGTGGTGCCGGTGATTCTGGATTCTGTCGGGGTGCTGCACACCCGGCCGATCCTGGTGCAGATGCCAGACGATCCGGCTCTGGGCGAGTTCCGCAAGGAGTTCGCGAACATGCTGGGTACCATCGAGGAGCGGCCCGGCGCGCTGGCCGGGGGAGGGTTCAGCGTTCCCGGGGCCACCGCCATCGAGGGCACCGACGATGTGATCAAGCAGATCGATGAACACCCCGGAGCGCCGGTGGACGCCCGGCAATTCCTCCTGGCCCGGCTCACCGATGTGTTCATGGGCGACTGGGACCGCCACGCCGACCAGTGGCGCTGGGCCAGAGTCGGCGGTGCGAGGGGAGCACGCTGGCTACCCATCCCCCGCGACCGCGACCAGGCATTTGTGCGGTATGACGGGATCATGCCCGGCTACGCCCGGCGGACCGCCCCGCAGCTTCTCGATTTCGGGCCGGACTATTCGGAAATAGTCGGGGCAACCTGGAACGGGCG
>JAYUAL010000173.1:0-11554 GCA_043741355.1 Gemmatimonadales bacterium
GCGTCACCCCCCGGCGGCGGATCCCAGCGAGGGTGGGCATCCGCGGGTCGTCCCAGCCGCTCACGTGCTTGTCCTCCACCAGCCGAAGCAGTTTCCGCTTGCTCACCACGGTGTAGTCGAGCACCAGCCGGGCAAACTCGGTCTGCTCCGGCGGCCGCTCAAAACCCACCTCGCGCACCAGCCAGTCGTAGATGTCCTTGTTGTCCTTGAACTCGAGGGTGCAGAGGGAGTGGGTGATCCCCTCGATGGCGTCGGACAATCCGTGGGCGTAGTCGTAGAGCGGGTAGATGCACCAGGCATCGCCCCGGCGGTAGTGATGGGCGTGGCGGATCCGGATGAGCAACGGGTCCCGCATGATCATGTTGGGGTGGGCCAGGTCGATCTTGGCGCGCAGGACATGAGCCCCGTCAGCAAACTCCTTGGCTTTCATCCGGGCCAGCAGATCGAGGTTCTCCTCGACCGACCGGTCCCGGTACCGGCTCGGCGTGCCCGCGGTGGTGACGGTGCCCCGGTGACGGCGGATCTCCTCTTCGGACTCGCTGTCGACGTACGCCTTGCCCTTGTTGACCAGGAGGACCGCAAATTCGTAGAGCTTTTCGAAGTAGTCGCTGGCGTACAATTCGTTGTCCCACTGAAATCCCAGCCACTGGATATCGCGCTTGATGGCCTCGACATACTTGATGTCTTCGGTGGACGGGTTGGTATCGTCGAACCGGAGGTTGACCTTACCGCCGAACTCCCGAGCCAACCCGAAGTTCAGGCAAATGGACTTGGCGTGCCCGATGTGGGGAAAGCCGTTCGGCTCGGGCGGGAACCGAGTGCAGACCGGCCGCCCGAAACGGGCCGAGGCCACGTCGGCGGCGACCATTTCGCGGATGAAGTTGTTGCGGGGGGCTTCCTGGCTCACAGCTTGATCCACAGGTTAGGACGGCGCTCTGACGGACATCCGGCGAGGGGAATAATAGCGCCGAGGCCGTCAGGGCTGTAACTCGATGCATCCATGGCCGACATTCCTGAACGCCTCGCTGCCGCTCTCAGCGGAAGCTACCGCATTGAGCGTGAGGTCGGGGTCGGCGGCATGGCGACCGTCTACCTGGCCCAGGACCTCAAACATGACTGGCGCGACTTGTTCCAGGCCCTCCGGGATGCGGAGGCACGTTTCCTGATTGTGGGCGCGCACGCGTTGGCTGTTCACGGTGTGCCCCGGGGGACGCAGGACCTGGACCTCTGGATCGACTCTTCTCCCGACAATTCGAAACGGGTTTGGACCGCACTACTCGCCTGCTACAACGCAGGCGCGACCTTCACCATCAGCCGCCCAGTGAACCCCAGCTCCTCCTCGTTGACGAGGTGCCCCATCCCGGGGTAGATCCGCTCGGTTACCTCCGCACCCATTCGCCGGAACACCTCGGCGCTCTCGTTTACCCGCGCGGCCGGGATATGGGCGTCCACGTCGCTGCATCCCAGGAATACCGGCGTGCCCGCGAAATGCCCCTTGAGGTTCCAGGTCGTGCCCGGCGGCCCAATCAGGCCGCCGCTATAGACGATCACTCCCCCAAACCGCGCCGCGTTACGCACCGCGTAGGTGCTCGCAAGGCACGCACCCTGAGAGAAGCCCAGCAGGATGATACGGCTCCTGGGGATTCCCTTCCCCACCACCTCTTCGACCAGGCGGTGAATGGCTGCGAGTCCGGAGCTGATGCCGGGCTCGTTGGTGCTCGTTTCGGCCATGAAGCCGAAGGGATACCAGGTGCCACCCGCCGCACCGGGGGCGAGGTAGCTGAAATCGGGGTGCGGGAGCGCGGTGGCGAGTTCCAGGATGTTTTCCGGGCCGGCGTTCCTTCCATGGATCATGATCATCGCG
Organism: Gemmatimonadales bacterium; assembly: GCA_043741355.1. Lineage (GTDB taxonomy): Bacteria > Gemmatimonadota > Gemmatimonadetes > Gemmatimonadales > GWC2-71-9 > JABFSM01. The sequence continues at coordinate 1,865 of JAYUAL010000173.1, forward strand.
GCACGGCCCTGGCCGAGCGGGCGGCCGCGGGAGAGAACCGGCTGTCCGGCGTGGGGATCGGCCTTCATCGCGATGGAACCTTTACCGGCGGCAGGCCGGCCTCGATCTCGGCCCGGTAGGGCTCTTCCCACGGCGGCAGCTTGAGCTCGGCGCCGAGCTGCGACGTCGGCTCATCCACCGAGAAACCCGGCTTCATCGTGGCAATTTCGTATAACACGCCGCCTGGCTCCCGGAAATAGATGGAGAGGAAGTATTGCCGGTCGCGCACTTCGGTCACCCCTACGCCGAGGCGAAGCAGACCTTCTCTGGCCTGAAGCTGCTCTTCCGGAGTGTCTATGGCCATGGCCACATGGTGAACGGTGCCGAGGCCGTTCATTGCCGGGGGCGCGCTCGGGGCGTGCAGGATGTCGATGGTCTTGCCGGGCCCGCTTCCCCCGATCCCGAGCCGGGTCCGGTTCCCGAGTTGTGCGATCACTCGCCAGCCGAGCACGTCGGTGAGAAAGGCAATCGACCCAGGCGCCTCGTGAACGGTCAGGGTGACCGAATGCACGCCGCGAACGCCTATTCCCCCCTCGACGCTTGAACCGGTCCACGGCGGCCGGGCATCGGTGCCGGTCTCGATCAGCTCGATGTCGAGGCCGGAGGAATCGGCGATGGACAGGAAGGGCTCGCCGAACCGAGTCCCTTCTCCGGTGATCGCCACGCCACCTTCCGTCAGGCGGCGGCGCCACTCGTCCAGCGAGCCGGTCGGCACCGAAAAGGCGGTTTCGTTGATCTGCCCGGCCCCTTTCCGGCCCACCGGCACGCTATACCCCTTGTAGGGGAAAGTGGTCATGATCGTCCCGGGGGTGCCCCGCTCATCGCCGTAGTAGAAATGGAAGACGTGATGGTTGTCGAAGTTCACCGTTTTCTTGACCAGGCGAAGGCCGAGCAGGCCCCCGTAGAAATCGAGGTCGTCCTGGGCGTCGCCCACGGTGGCGGTGACGTGGTGCAAGCTGAGAATGCTGGCTTCGGATGCGGGCATGTCGTATTCTTACCCCCTCCACTTCAACATACAATCAATGGTTCCAACATGAGCCTGCGGCTACTCACCAGCTTGACCCTTGTGCTTGGGACGGTTTCCGAGGCCACGGCTCAGGAGCCGGTAGACCGGGCGATGATTGCGCGCATCCGGGATGAAGCCCAGAATCGGTCCCAGGTCGCGGCCACCTTCAACCATCTGACCAACGTGACCGGCCCCCGGCTCACCGGTACGCCGGCGTACAAGCAGGCCGCCGACTGGGCGGTGGAGCGGCTCAAGGGCTACGGATTGTCGGAGGTGCACCAGGAGTCCTGGCCGTTCGGACGAGGGTGGGGTCTTCAGAAACTGGTGCTCGAAATGGTCGAGCCCTACTACTTCCCGCTCATCGGATTCGCAGAGGCCTGGTCGCCATCCACCCACGGCGAGCTGCTGGCTACCCCGGTGTATATAGGAGACCTGGCCGATACGACCGCAGTGCGGGCCCGGGCCAGGGATCTCCGGGGAGCGATCGTGCTCACCACCAAGCCCCAAACCGCCTTCATCGTCAAGGACCGCCTGGAGCCCAGCCTGAGCGACCAGCCGGTGCCGATCGGCGCGCCGCCGTTCCTGAACGCCGCGGGACCGCTCACCGGGCAATACCGGGGTCGGCTGATGCGCGAGGTGGGCGCCGGGCTCATGTTACGCCCAACCCAGGGTCAGCACGGGACCATGTTCGTGCTGGGAAACCGCGCAACGCCCGACGACGCGACGCCCTCGATGGTCGTGGCAGCCGAGCACTACAACATGATCGTAAATGCGATGCAGTCGGGTGCTTCGGTCAAGCTGCGGGCGCGGATCGACAGCAAGTACTACACCGCCGACACCAACGGATACAATATTCTCGCCGAGATTCCCGGCGCCGATCCCGCGCTCAAGGACCAGGTAGTCCTGCTCGGCGCCCATCTCGATTCCTGGCATTCCGCGACCGGCGCCACCGACAACGCCGACGCTTCCGCCTCGCTGATCGAGGCGATGCGCATCCTCAAGGCCGTCGGGGCCCGGCCCCGCCGCACCATCCGGATGGCGCTCTGGGGTGGTGAGGAAGAGGGACTGCTGGGCAGCCGGGCCTACGCGGCGCAACACTACGCCGGGGACGCGAACGCGGCCGCCAGGGAGAAGCTCTCGGTGTACCTCAACAGCGATCCGGGCAGCGGACCGATCTTCGGCTGGTACATGGAGGAGAACGCCGAAGCCCGGACCATCTTCGACGCCTGGCTTACGCCGCTTCAGGAGCTCGGCGTGCGCCGCAATGTGATGGCCAGGATCGGCAATACCGATCACCTCTCCTTTGCCGCGCTGGGTCTGCCGGCGTTCAACTCCCTGCAGGACTACGTCGACTACGACACCCGGGAGCATCACACCAACATGGACTTTGCCGACCGGGTCCTGACCGCGGATCTGCAACAAAACGCGATCGTCCTGGCCACATTCGCGTGGCATGCCGCCATGCGGGATCAGAGGATCCCGCGGCCGCCTCGCGCCATTCCCTGATTCGAGGAACCCCGATGTCCCGCTGTTACCTGCGATCGATTGGCGCCGTCCTTCTCATGACCGCCTGCACCAAGCTCTCGGACGAGAAGCCGTCCGCCGGAGCAGCTCCCGTCCCCGGGACGAACCCGTTCTTCAGCGCCAGCACGCTGCAGTACCAGGCCCCGCCTTTTGATCGGATCCGGGACGCGGATTATCTGCCGGCGATCGAAGAGGGAATGAAGCAGAACCTCGCCGAGATCGACACGATCGCCGCGCAAGACAGCGCGGCGTCGTTTGCGAACACCATCGAGCCGATGGAGCGCTCGGGCGAGCTGCTGACCCGGGTGATGAAGGTGTTCCTGGCCATCACCCAGGCCAACACGAACGATTCCCTCCAGAAGGTGCAGGAGCTAACGGCGCCCCGGCTGGCGGTCTTCCGGGATTCGATCTACCTCAACTCGCGGCTCTTTCAGCGGGTCAAGGCGCTCTATGAGCAGCGCAAAGCCCTGCCTCTTGATCAGGAGCAGACCTTTCTGGTGGGCAAGTACTACCGCGACTTCGTCAAGGCGGGCGCGCCGCTCCCCGACTCGGCAAAGACGAAGTTGCGCGCGATGAACAAGGAGGAATCCGGGCTCACTACCAGTTTTCAGAACAAGCTGCTGGCCGCCACCAATGCAGCCGCGCTGGTGATTTCCGACTCCACCGAGCTCGACGGGCTGAGCGCGGGAGATCTGGCAGCCGCGCGAGAGGCTGCCCAGTCGCGGAAGCTGGACGGCAAGTGGGTGCTGGTACTCCGGAATACCACGCAGCAGCCGCTGCTCGCATCGCTGCGGAACCGGGCGGTGCGCGAGCGGCTCCTTACCGCCTCCATGACCCGGGCCGATCGCGGCGGAGAGAACGACACCCGCGCCATCGTCCAGCGGCTGGCCGAGCTTCGGGCCCAGAAGGGCAAGCTGCTCGGCTTCAACACCTTCGCCGATTACCAGCTCGACGACCAGATGGCCAAGACCTCGTCACACGCGCTCACGCTGCTCAACGATATGGTGCCGGCGGCTTCGGCCAAGGCGCGGGGTGAAGCCGGCCGGATGCAGCACATCATCGATGAGCAGAACGGCAGCTTCAAGCTGGCAGCGTGGGACTGGCAGTTCTATGCGGAGCAGGTGCGCAAGGCGGAGTACGACTTGAATGAGGCAGAGGTGAAGCCCTACTTCGAGCTCGACCGGGTGCTGAAGGATGGCGTGTTCTATGCCGCCGGCCAGCTCTATGGCCTCACCTTCAAGGAGCGCAAGGACCTCCCGCCGTACCACCCCGAGGTGCGGGTGTTCGAGGTATTCGACGCCGACGGCAGCCCGCTCGCGCTCTTCTACGCCGACTACTTTGCGCGCCCGAGCAAGAGTGGCGGCGCCTGGATGGATACCTTCGTGGATCAGTCGGGACTCCGGGGCACCAAACCGGTGGCATTCAACGTCTGCAACTTCACCAAGCCGGCGGCGGGCCAGCCGGCGCTGCTGAGCTTCGACGACGTGAAGACGATGTTCCATGAGTTCGGCCATGCGCTGCACGGGATGTTCTCGAAAGCGAAGTATCCCACGCTCGCGGGCACCAATGTCCCCCGTGATTTCGTGGAGTTCCCCTCCCAGTTCAACGAGCACTGGGCGCTGGAGCCTGCGGTTTTCGCGAACTATGCCAGGCACTACCAGACCGGGCAGCCGATGCCGGCCGAGCTGGTGGACAAGATCAAGAAATCCCGCACCTTCGATCAGGGATATGCGACCACCGAGTACCTCTCCGCCGCGCTGCTGGACATGGCGTGGCACAGCTTACCCGCAACCGCTCCCATACAGGACGTAGGGACGTTCGAGGCCGCGTCCCTCCAGCGCTTCAAGGTCGACATGCCCGAGGTCCCGCCCCGATACCGGACTCCCTACTTCGCGCATATCTGGGGCGGCGGCTACTCGGCGGGCTACTACGCCTACCTGTGGAGCGAGGTTCTCGACCACGACGCGTACTACTGGTTCGTGGAGCACGGCGGAATGACCCGCGCAAACGGGCAGCGTTTCCGCGACATGATCCTCTCGCGGGGGGGCACCGACGACGCAGCGGCGCTCTACCGCGGGTTCCGCGGGCGGGATCCCTCGGTCGAGCCGCTGCTGGAGCAGCGGGGCCTCAAACCCGGAAAGAACTGAGCCATGCATTCGACCGGAATCCGGATTCGCATCGTCGGGCTGCTCGCGACGCTCGCCGCCGGGCGGCTCGGCGCCCAGAAACTGGCCGCTCCCGCGGACCGTTTCACGTTCAAGGACGTGTTTGATCTGGAGTGGGCCACCGACCCGCAGATATCGCCCGACGGCCGCCGCGTGGCCTTCGCCCGGAGCGGGTACGACATCATGAAGGACAAGATCCGCTCGACGCTCTGGACCATCAACTCCGACGGCGGCGATCTCCGGCCGTTGCTCGGCAGCGGCCTTGAGGCAGGGAGCCCTCGCTGGTCCCCCGACGGGAGCCGGCTGGTCTACGTAGCGGCCTCCGAGGGCAAGAACGAGGTCTTCGTCCGCTGGATGGACACCGGCCAGGAAACCAACCTCACTCGCCTGGCGGAATCGCCGGGCGGGCTGGCCTGGAGTCCCGATGGAGCCTGGATTGCGTTCACCATGTTCGTGCCCGAATCCCCAGCCCCGTTCGCGCCCCTCCCAACCCCGCCCGAGGGTGCCAACTGGGGACCGCCGATCAAGTTCATCGACGGGGTGAACTATCGCTTCGACGGGGCCGGGTATCTGCGCACCGGTCACCGCCACATCTTCGTGCTCCCCGCCGAAGGCGGTACCCCCCGGCAAGTCACCAGCGGGCCCTTCGACGACGGCGCGCCACGCTGGGCCCCCGACGGCAGAGCCCTGATCTTCGCGGCCAACCGGAACGAGAACCCCGACTACGATCCACACGAGTCCGAGATTTACGAGGTGGCGGTGAGCGGCGGAGCCGTGAAGGCGCTGACGCATCGCGACGGGCCCGACGGCAGCCCGGTCGTCTCACCCGACGGGAAGCTGATCGCCTACACCGGCTACGACGAGCGGGACCAGGGCTACCAGGTCACCCGCCTGTACCTGATGAACCGGGATGGCAGCGGCGTTAGGCCGCTGACGCCGAGGCTGGATCGGGACATCCAGGAGGCGGTCTGGAGCCGCGACGGGCTGGGTCTCTACATCCAGTACGACGATACCGGCGATACCCGGCTCGCCTATGTGCCACTCAGCGGGGAGACCAGGCCGCTCACCGGTGGATTGGGCGGGCTCTCGATCGACCGCCCCTATGGCGGCAGCTCATTCTCGGTGGCGAGCGACGGGCGCTACGCCTTTACCCTGGGCGGTTTCGATCACCCGGCCGACGTGGCGGTGGGCCGGAGCGGCCAGGCGTCGCAACGGCTCACGCGGCTCAACGACGACCTGCTGGCGCAGCGGACCCTCGGCACCGTCGAGGAGATCTGGTACAAGTCCAGTTTCGATCAGCGCAAGGTGCAGGGATGGATCGTCAAGCCGCCGGGCTTCGACCCGGCGCGGAAGTACCCGATGATCCTGGACATTCATGGCGGGCCGTTCGCAATGTACGGTCCCTACTTCGGGGCGGACAACCAGTTGTACGCCGCCGCGGGCTACGTGGTGCTCTACACCAATCCGCGGGGGAGCACCAGCTACGGCGAGGAGTTCGGCAATCTGATCCACCACGACTATCCCAATCACGACTACGACGACCTGATGACCGGGGTCGACAGCATGATCGGCCGAGGCTACGTCTCGCCCGACAGCCTGTACGTTACCGGTGGCAGCGGGGGTGGGGTGCTCACCGCCTGGATCGTAGGCCATACCAGGCGGTTCCGGGCCGCGGTGGTGTCGAAGCCGGTCATCAACTGGACCAGCTTCGTCCTGACCAGCGACGGCCTGACGGAATACACCCGTTACTGGTTCTCGGGGGTGCCGTGGCAAAAGGCGGAGGAATTCGCCCGCCGCTCCCCGCTCACCTACGTGGACAGCGTCGCCACCCCGACCATGCTGGTAACCGGCGAGGTCGACTGGCGCACGCCGAGCAGCGAAGCGGAGCAGTTCTACGGCGCGCTCAAGCTGCGGAAAGTGCCCGCAGCCATGATGCGGATCCCGGACGCCTCCCACGACATCGCGGAGCATCCCAGCAATCTGATCGCCAAGGCGGCGTACATCATCGCCTGGTTCAACCGATACCGCTCGTGACCGGCGAGAAGCTCATCGGCAACGTCTCCGACACTGCGCGTTGGGTGGCGGTGTACCGCGCCATGGAGACGGAGCGGCCCGACGCGATCTTTCGCGACCCGTATGCCCGCCGGCTCGCCGGGGAGCGCGGCGAGGCCATTGTGCGCGGCATGCCGAAGGGGAAGCAGATCGCCTGGCCCATGATCGTTCGCACCGCGGTGATGGACGAGATCATCATGCGGTGCATCACCCGGGATGGTGTGGGTTGCGTCCTGAACCTGGCGGCCGGGCTCGACGCGCGGCCTTGGCGGCTGCCGCTGCCGGAGTCGCTCCGGTGGATCGATGTGGATCATCCGGTCATGATCGATCTCAAGACGACGGAACTGGCCGGGGAGTCGCCCAAGTGCGAGTACGAGGCGGTGCGCCTGGATCTCACGGACCTTCATGCGCGGGCCGAGCTGTTCGAGCGGGTCGGGGCGGCGTCGGAGAACGTGCTGGTGATCACCGAGGGGCTGCTGGTCTACTTGCCTGCGCTCGCCGTGGCGGAGCTGGCGCGGGACCTGGCCCGGCAGTCGAGCTTCAAGCTCTGGCTCATGGATCTGGCCAGTCCGGGGCTGCTCAAGATGCTCGCCAAGTCGTGGGGACCGGTGGTGGCGGCGGGCAACGCGCCGTTCATCTTCGGGCCCGCCGAGAACACCGCGTTCTTCGCTCCGCTGGGCTGGCGGGAGCTGGAATACCGGGCGATGTTCGACGAGAGCATCCGCCTCAAGCGGACTATGCCGATGGCGGGTTTCTGGAAGTTCATCGGCAAACTGGCGCCGAAGAAGAAACAGGAGGAGTTCAAGCGGTTTTCGGGCGTTGCGCTGCTGGGGCGCGCCGAGCCGCCCGGCGCCTGAGCCGGCTCAGGAGAGATCGGCCAGGAGCCGCGCCAGCTCGGCGGCATTCGCGGGCCGCTGGGCCGGATCCTTCGCGAGGAGCCGCAACACCAGATCGGAGAGCGCGGGCGGAATCTCCGGATCCAGCGTTGCGGGCACCGGAGCCTGATCGCGCAGGACCCGCGCAATCAGCGCGATGGCCGATCCGGCCTCGAAGGGAAGCCGGCCGAGCAGGCACTCGAACAGCACCACCCCCACGGCGTACAGGTCGGTCCGCGCGTCGATATCCTCTCCCAGCATCTGCTCCGGCGCCATGTAGGATGGCGTGCCGACTACCATGCCCGCTTCGGTAAGGTTGGCGCCGCCCTCCGCGAGGCGCGCCACCCCGAAGTCCATCACCTTCAGTACCCCGGCGCCGTCGAGGAGGAGATTCTGCGGCTTGATGTCGCGGTGGATCACCCCCTGCTCGTGCGCCGCCACCAGCGACTGGGCCAGCTGGCTTGCGATGGCGAGGGTCGGTGCGGTACCGAGTCGTCCGCGAGTATCGAGAAGCTCGCGGACCGTGATGCCCTCGACATATTCCATCGTCAGATAGTAGACCCCTTCGCGCTCCCCGATATCGTGGGTGCGGACCACGTGTTTGCTCGAGATGTGGCGGGCCAGGCGAATCTCGGATTTGAACCGCTCCACCAGCGAGGTGTCCTGCAACAGCTCGGGACGGAGGGTCTTGATGGCGACCTGGTCGCCCAGCTCGCGATCGAGTGCCCGGTAGACCATGCCCATCCCGCCACTGCCGATCTCTTCGAGGACCTCGAAGCGGCCGGCAAAGAGCTCGCCAGTCGGGAGGCTGAGCGCGCCGCGGGGCGCGGCCTGACGGGTAGTCAGCCTCGCTTCGCCGATCTCCCGGCGGAGCGCGGAGACCTGCTCCTTCAAGCGGTCCTCGCGGGCGCGCACCTGGTTGGCCATGGCATCGAAGACCCGGGCAAGGCGGCCGAGCTCATCTCCCCGCTGTGCCACCTGGGCCAGCGCACCGCTTTCGTAGGAGCCTGCCTCCACTGCCGTCGCCGCCTGGATCACCCGGGCGACTTCCTGCAGGTACTCGAGCTCGATATCCCGGAGTCGCTTCTTTTCGAGGCAGGCGCCGATCCGGGCCCGGAGGAGCACCGGATCGAACGGCTTGGGAAGGTGATCCTCGGCGCCCCGCTCGATGCACCGCACCACGCTGGCGGTGTCGTCGAGCGCCGAGATCATGATGACGGGGATGTCGCGGGTCGCCTGATCGGCCTTCATGCGCTCGAGGACGGCGAGGCCGTCGAGATCGGGCATGAGCACATCGAGCAACACCAGGTCGAATCGCTCCCGCGCCAGCATTTCGAGGGCGGAGAGGCCTCCCGTGGCGGATTCGATGGTATGACCCTGGCGCCGGAGACGCCGCTCCAGCACCGCCCGATTGTCTTCCTGGTCGTCCACCACGAGGATGTGAGCCGGCCGGACCGGCGGGCCGGCGAAGGCCGCCGGATGCTCGACGGTCACGGCGAAATGCTTGGCACCCCGATCGGACGGGAGCTCGACGGTGAGCAGCCGCTCGGCGGAGCTCCGGATCCGGCGCACGTCCCGCTCGAATTGGGGGTCGATGGCACCATCCGCGGCGAGTAACGCGGTGGTGGCGGTGACGATTCGCCCCTGGGGCTCCCGCAGGGCGTGGCGGAGCGCGGCAAAATCCGCCTCGCTGATTTCCCCCCGGGTCGGGGGAACCGTGGCGTTGATCCGCTCCAGCACATCGCGCCCCGCCGCGAGGGTCTGCTCCAGCGCGCCGCGCTGGGCCGGCTCGGTCGCGTCCTCGAGCAGCATCTCGCAGTATCCGATGATGAGATTGAGCGGGGTACGCAGCTCGTGGCGCAGCTCGGCGACGGCCTCGGGCGTGGTGAGCCCGCTCATGCCTGCTTCCCGAGCAGGGCTTGGATCTTGCCAAGCAGGCGCTCCAGCTCCACCGGCTTGGTGTCGTAGTCGTCGCAGCCGGCGGCCATCGCCTTTTCGCGATCGCCCGACATCGCGTGCGCGGTCAGCG
>JAYUAL010000174.1:0-5001 GCA_043741355.1 Gemmatimonadales bacterium
ATTGCCGCGGCTGCAGCGGGAGGTGTTTCTTCTCCGGGCTCAGCAGGGGATGGAATACGAGGAGATCTGCAGCGCCCTGGGCACCACGCCGGGGGCTGCGCGGGTGCACTACCATCATGCGGTCAAGCGACTCAAGGAACTGATGCAATGAGCGCCTCTCACATCGATACCGAGCGAATCTCCGAACCGGCCGGTGGCCCGACGGGTTGGACAGACGAAGAAGCCGCCCATCTGGCCGGCTGCGCCGACTGCCGGTTGGAGGTCGCGATGGTCGCCGCAGCGCGACGTATTGGCGCGGCGCAACTGGCGGGGTTCGACGCAAATCGCGTCGCGGCCGGGGTGCGGAGCCAACTTCGCACTCAGCCCGATAACGCGCCGAGGCGGATACCCCGCCACCCCGGGCGCTGGCTGGCGGGATTGGCAGCGGCAGCCGCGGTGGTGCTCGCGGTGCGCCTGGGGAGTCCGACCAGTCCGGGAAGTTCCCGCGGCGCTGACCACCCGCTCCCCGCCGTCGGGAGCGTCCTCCATGAACTGGACGGGCTGACCGAGCCGCAGCTCGAAGCGGTGCTGCACAGCATTCCGCCCGCCAGCGAGGCGCTGGACCACCAGGATATGGCGCTGCTCAGCGATCTCAATGCCACCGACCTGGAGCGGGTGCTCCGGTCCATGGAGGAACCATGAAACTCGTCGGGGTACTGGTCGCCGTGCTGTTCGCTCAGACGCCTGCGCTGGCTGCTCAAGATACGCTCAACGATCCGGTCCGTATCGAGCGGCTCCGCCGGCAAATCGAGGAGCGCTTCGGCGAGCGGCTCAAGGAGGAGCTGGGCCTGACCCCCGACCAGGCGACCCAGCTTCGCGGGGCGCTCGCCGGCCTCGCGGCGCGCCGGCGCGGCATGGAACAGGAGGAGCGCGGCACCCGCCAAGCCCTCGCATCGCAGCTGCGGCCGGGCGTCGCGGCAAATGTCGACAGCGTGGCCCGGCTGGTGGACGCGCTGACCAACCAGCGGGTCGCGTACACCCAGACCTTCAAGGACGAAATGCGCGAACTGAGCACTATCCTGAACCCGGTGCAGCGAGGCCAATACCTGCTGCTTCGCGACCGGCTCATGCAACGCGCGGCTGAGCTGCAGCAGGGCAGGGCCCAGCAGCCGCTGCCGCTTCGCGGAGGGCGCCGTCGGCCCTGAGCGCGCGCCTCCGTCCCAATGGCCTGCTGCGAGGGACCGCTCCGGCGGTCCCTCGTTCGTTTTGGTCGCGTTATACTTGGGGCGGCCCGAGTGGCGGAATGGCAGACGCAGCGGACTCAAAATCCGCCGGGGGCAACCCCGTGCGAGTTCGACTCTCGCCTCGGGCACTGCTGAGTCTTGCGTTCTCTTTTCACGTTGGTCGCGTTAGGTTCACCGATCGCTCGCGTTTCCTTGCATCCGAACCCCTCGTTTCGGACCTCCATGGCGTTCGAGACCCAGGTCGTGCAGGCCGCTCCCGAGGCCCACGCTACTCCCTTCCTCATCCTCGTGGTTGCTCAAGGGGCGCTGCCGGCGTCGCTCGGCGCGCTGGACCTGGCGAGCGGTGGGACTTTATCGCGATGCTACGCGGCCGGAGATTTCCGCGGGAAGAAGGACGAGACGGCGCTGCTCTATCCCGATGGCCCGCGGCCCCGCCTGCTCCTGGTGGGTCTCGGCGCGGCGGGAGAGGGCGCCCTCGGAGCCATCCGGCGGGGCGCCGCCGTAGGCGCCAAGCGGGCTCGCCTGGTCGGTGTCCCGGAGGCGGCGGTGTTCGTCACGCCGGAGGCTCAGGGGAGTGCGTCGGCGGCGGACGTCGGCCAGATGGTGGCGGAAGGCGCCGCGCAGGGCGCCTGGCAGTTCATCTCGATGAAACAACCTCCGGAAGACCGGAAGCCCGACCTGATCGGGATTACCGTTCTGGCCCCGGCCGGCACCGATGCGGTGCGGCAGGGACACCAGATTGGGGCGGCCATCGGCGCCGGCCACATTCTCTCTCGCGAGCTCCAGGTGCTTCCCGGCAATCATTTCCCGCCGCGCCGGGTCGCCGAAGCCGCCACGGAGCTCGCGGCCCGGCACGGCCACGCGATCATCGTCCTCGACAAGGCGGCAATCGCAAAGGAGGGGATGGGAGCCCTCCTCGCCGTCGCGCAGGGCAGCGCGGAGGATCCCCGTTTCATCGCCATCGAGTATCGCGGCGCCGGCGGGCCGCCTGTCGTGCTGGTTGGCAAGGGGGTGACGTTCGACAGCGGCGGCATCTCGATCAAGCCGGCGCAGGGCATGGAAGACATGAAATACGACATGTCGGGGGCCGCCGCCGTGCTGGGCACCTTCGAAATGCTCGGGCGGCTCCGTCCCAAGATTCACGTCGTCGGGCTGATTCCCTCGGCCGAGAACATGCCGTCGGCCACCGCCATCAAGCCGGGCGACGTGGTGACCAGCCATCTCGGCAAGACCATCGAGATCGTGAACACCGACGCCGAGGGGCGACTGCTCCTGGCCGACGCGCTGTCGTACGCGCGCCGCTATTCGCCCGCCTGCGTCGTCGACATCGCTACCCTCACTGGTGCCATCAGCATCGCGCTCGGGCATGCCGCGGCGGGTGTGATGGGAACCGACGCCGCCGTGATCGCGGCGCTGGTCGCTGCGGGCCAGCGAGCCAACGAGCGGGTCTGGGAGCTTCCGCTGTGGGAAGAGTATCGTGAGCTCAACAAGTCGGACATTGCCGATGTAAAAAACAGCGGTGGGCGCGCCGCCGGCAGCATTTCGGCCGGCTGGTTCCTCCGGGAGTTCGCCGAAGGATTTCCCTGGGCGCATCTCGACGTGGCCGCGACGGCCTACACCGATCGTGAAGATGCCGCCATGGTGAAGGGTCCCACCGCGATGGGCGTGCGGCTCCTCAGCGAGTTTCTGCTCGCGCGGGTGTGAGGCTCTCCCTCCTCGCGGCGGGCCTGCTCCTCGCCGCGCAGGCATCCCTCCTCGCCGCGCAGGTCGTGGACACCACCCGCGCCGATTCGCTGGCCCGGGATACCACCGACTACACCGCGCTGTTCCTCAAGGCTCAACAGGACGCCAAGCGTCTCATACCGGTTCTGCCCCGAATCGGGGCCGGTACGCTGCTGCCGTTCCGGAGCAGGGTCGTGTTCGACCGTGACTCCATCCTGTGGCACAACGCGGAGACCGTGAGCGATGTGCTCACCAAGGTCCCCGGCGTCTTTCTGCTGCGCGGCGGGTGGGCAGGGCGGCCCGAGCTCCCGGCCTATCAGGCTCGCGGGAGCACCTCCGTCGAATATGTGCTCGACGGGGTGCCTTACCTCCCCATCGGTCAGGACAGCCTGATGGTGGATCCCACCCTGCTGCCACTCAGTTTTCTGCAGCGAATCGAGATCGAGAAACTGCCGGGCCAGCTTCGAGTGCTCCTCTTCACCCACCGGCATGACCGCAGCGTTCCGTATAGCCGGATCGGAATAGCCAGCGGCGACCTGCAGATCGCCCGCTACCAGGGCCAGCTCGAGAAGAGCAGCTCGAAGGGTTTGAATTTCTCGGTGGCGTTCGACCATTTCTCCGTGCCGGCTCAGCCGAGTGTGAGCGGGGACTATTCCAATACCCAGGGTTGGCTGCGGCTTGGCTATGTCCCGACCCCCCGGTTCGGGGCCGAGCTCCAGTATTTCCTCAATTCTCCCAATCGTGAGGCGGTCCTGGCCGAGACGGGCGCGAAGGACACCCTGAGCCGGGCCCGGCGCGGCTCGAGGAACGACCTTCAGGGGCGAGTTTTCCTGACCCGGCGCGGCGACGGCCTGGGGCCGAGGCTGGATCTGCTGGTGAGCCACACCGGGTGGGTCGACGAGCTTCAGAAGGACTCCACCCAGGCCATTATCAACGGGATTGAAGTGGACGGGGTTCTCGTCAGGGCCGATACCGTGTATGACAAGACCCGGCATCGGCGAGGGTTCACTCAAGCCGGGGCGATTCTGGGGTACCGGCTCCCCGTCGCGAGTCTCGAGGGCTCGGTATTCTACCGGTCGACCTGGACGCCTCTTGAAGCGCGCGCGCGGGGGGGAGTCTCCCCGTCTCGCTGGCTCACGGCGAGCCTCGAGGGTGTCTACGAGCGTCACGACGGCGGGCGGAGCAGTCAGTGGGCCACGGCGCGCGCTGGCGTGGCGCTGCCCTTCGGATTCTCGGCGAGCGGGGTGTGGCGCCGAGGGTCGGAGGTGGCGCTTCCCGCCATCCGGACCGACTCGGCCCAAGCTCTCGATGATCGGAGCCTCACGGCGGGAGTGCGGTGGGGATTTGGCGAGATCGAAGCCTCCTATTCCTCCATCGCGGGGTATCGTCCCGCGCCCTACGCGCAATATGCTCAGCTCGCCAGCATTGGCCCCAGCGGTCGGACGGAATGGATGACGGTCAACGCGCGCATCGCCCCGCGCCAATGGCTGGTCTTCGACGGGTGGTACAGTACGCCGCAGGGCTCGAGGCCCGAAGGACAGCCGCCTACCCACTCGATCCTCAACGCCACCATCCAGAGCAAATTCCTTCCCACATTCCGGAGCGGCATCTTCAATCTGAAGCTGCAGTTCACCGTCGAGAACTGGGGCCCAGGGGTCCTGGCCCGCGACAAGGCGGGTGCCCCGATTGCCCTCCGCGGAGCCACCCAGATGCGCTACTACATCGGGCTGCAGATCGGGGCGTTCCAGGCCTACTACGATCGCTACAACGTCGCGGGGGCACGCCTTCCGTACGTGCCTGACGCAAAGCCGGGCCGCGCCGGGCTCGGACCTCCCCGGTTCGCCAGCACTTTCGGGGTGAGGTGGGAATTCTCGAACTAGGAGACTGTCTCTGAAGTTGTGCTAGTATCGTTGAGGGCGTATCTTGGGGGATGCCTACCGCATCCCCGCTGGTCCTGGCCGCTCCCGTGCGCGCGGAATTGGAGGCGATCACGCGCTCGACCCGCACCCCCGCGGGGTTGGTGCAGCGCGCCCGGTTGGTGGTGGCGTTGGCCGAC
>JAYUAL010000175.1:0-2052 GCA_043741355.1 Gemmatimonadales bacterium
CACGGCGTTCTTCAGGGTCATCAGCCGGAAGGCCACGAATCCGCTGACGGTATCGGTGACGCCGGGCACCCGCACTGCCCGGCGCAGCAGCAGGGGGGCCCAACGCCGGACCATCCGGCGCCCCCGGGACGGCTCACCCGACAGGATTGCTTCACCGACTACCATGTCCGCCCCGCTGTCGAGCCGGCGCACGAAATCGGGCAGAAAATGGGGCCCGTGGGAAAAATCGGCGTGCATGACGATGGCGCTGTCCCGCTTGGGGCGGTCGCTTCGAGCAAGGGCCAGATTGAGGAGCTCCTCGACCGAACGGGCATAGCCCTGGCGCACGCTGTGCCGGACCACCGTGAGCGGAAGGACCTTGGTGTAGGGCTCCAGGATCTCCGCCGATTGATCGGTCGAGCCGTCGTCTGCCACGAGCAACTGGTACTCGCGCGGAAACTCCGCGAAGACCTTGCGGATCTTCCAGAGTAGGACCCCGATTGTGGGCCCTTCGTCAAAGCTGGGAATGCAGACGTAAATCATTTGATGTCAACGTTCTCCGTGGCTGAACGATACACCGGACGCACCCCGTTTGCCATGAAGGTAGCGATCAAGGTGCTGGGGCTTAGCTTTCTCGCATGTCCGTCCCCTTTTCGGGCGCGCGAGTGGCCCTGGTCGCCCGATTCAACGCGCGATACCATCGTACTGGCGGCGCACTCCAGGCCGCGCTGGCGTCGCTCGGCTGCGAGGTGATCGCGGTGGAAGAACGGACCCGGGGCGTGAACTCGTTGCTGGGCCGAGATCTTGGCGCCCGGCTCGCCACCGCCCTCAAGCGGCACCGGACCGACATCGTCCTGGTCTTCAAAGGCGACCACCTCGACCCCTCGACGATCGACGCACTCCGACCGTTGACCGCGGCCCGCTGGCTCAACTGGTTCCCCGATGGCCCCCACTTACTCGACCTCTCGCTTCGGATCGGAGCCGCGTACGATTGGTGCTTCGTCTTCGATAGCTCGATGGTCGCCCGACACCGGGCCCTGGGCCGCCGGGCCGAGTATCTCGCCGAAGGATTTGACCCGGACTATCACCGTCCGATGGCGGTGCGGAGGGCAGCCAGTCATCGGATTGCGTTCGTCGGCACCTACGAGCCACTCCGCGCCGCAGGCCTGACGGCGGTGTCCGACCTGGGTCTCGCGGCACGCGGCCCCGGCTGGCCGCGCGGACCGCTCTATGGCGACGGCTTCGTCCGGGCATTTGCCGAAGCGGACGTGGCGCTCAACATTCACCAGTTCTTCGGAGAGCCGCCGGATGCGGGGAGGTACGGCACCGGAGCCAACCGCCGGGTCTTCGAGCTGAGCGGCATCGGGACCGTTCAACTGTGTGACGCCAAAGCAGACATCCACCGGCATTTTCGAGACGGCGAAGAGATCGTCCTGTTCCACACTCCCCAGGAACTCCGGGCCGCGGCCATCCGGCTCCTCTCGGCCCCGGAAGAGCGGGCCTCGCTCGCGGCGCGCGCCCGGGTCCGGGCCCTTCGGGAGCATACCTGGCGCCATCGGCTCGAGGAGCTGCTGACCGTGGCTTGCAGCTAGGTGGACGACGTTCGCTGGTTCGCGCCCAACCGCTACTGCGCCTTGCCGGTGCCGCTCCTCCGGCAGAGCGGGCTCCGGATCGCGCTCGAGGGCGACCAGCCGGCCCGGTTGGCTCTGGCCGCCGACGGGCAGTGCGCCGTGGCGTCCTTCGAGTACTCGATTCGCCACCGGGCGCCCCTCGTTCTCTACCTCTGGGACCTGCCGCCGTGGTGGCTGGGAAACGGCCGGCCCGACTATGTCTTCGTCGCCGGTGGCCGGATTCGGCGAGTGCCGCGCCCGTTCGGACGCTATCCGCAGCGGGCCGGTTTCCTGAGCCGTAACGGATTCGTGGCGCGGCAGGCGCGCGAGGTCTGGACCCCATCGCACCTGACGCTTCAGGACGTCGGTTCGCGCTTCGGAGTCCATCCCGAGCGGGTCCCCTTCTGCTACGACAGCGATCGCTTCGGCGCCGATTCCCAGGCCGGCTGCCCGCCCGCCGGGG
>JAYUAL010000176.1:0-11526 GCA_043741355.1 Gemmatimonadales bacterium
GCGGCGTCGAATCCCTCGCCCGCGGCAAGCCGGGAGAGGAGCGGCGCGAGCGAATGATCCGGATGCCGTCGCGCCAGCATGGCTACTGCGGAGGCGGCCAGAGCGTACGCCGTCTGGGCGGTCGCTTCGCTGGCGCGGAGCGACCGGTCGAGTTCGAAGAATCCCGGGATAGCCCCGCGGGCGACGGTGAGATTGAGCTGAAGGAAGTCCACCCGGTCCCATTCGCCCGCGGCCACCGCGGCGTATCCCTCGTCGAACCAGAGGGGGACCCGCACGCGCACCGCTTCGTGAAGAGCAAGATGGGCCAGCTCGTGCCGGAGGATGCGGTGGGGATCGCCGCCATCCACCCGGACCACGATGGTGCGGGCCCCGGGGAGCGCGAATCCCGCGCCCCATGAGGGCACCCGGCCCCCCATGACCGAATCGAGCGGCGCGCCGCCGCGCACGACGATCAGACGGAAGGGTCCCGTCGCGCGGCGGCCCAGTCCGTACCACTCTCGAGTCGTCCCGGCCTCCTCGGCCAAGCCGATGGCGAGCGAGAGATCCGGCTTACGGGCCGTCACCATCACCTCACCAACCCGCACGCCCAGGTACCCGCTCGGCGGGCCTTGCAGGAGCGTCAGGCTCAGGAAGATCAGGAGCGCGGCACCTCCTCGCCCCTCGAAGTCTTGTCGAGAAGCTCTTGACAGCGGCGGGCCCAGGGGGCGAACCGATTGGCCCCAGCACCCTGTTCCCAGGTGGTACGGGCCAGGTCGTGCTGGCCGGCAAACCATTGGGCCCGGCCCAGATCGTAGTAGGCTTCGATGAGATTGGGCCCCAGAGCCAGTGCCTTCCTGAGGAAGGACTCGGCGTCGGCCATCATGCCGCGTTCCAGGTACACCAGACCCAGATAGTAATGTGCGTACAGAGTGGCCTTGCGGTCGTTGTCGAGCCGGATGACCCGGGAGAGGTGTTCGATGGCCTCGCCGAAGATTTTTTTCTTGAGGCAAATGTAGCCGACGTTTACGCGGGCCAGCGCGTTGGCCGGCTCCTTGATCAGCACTTTCGAAAAGGTGCCGAGCGCGTCGTCGTACTGTTCCCCCAGCATCTCGGCCCAGCCCAGCAGGGAGAGCGCCTGGGGGTCGCCGGGGGAGAGCTCCAGGGCGCGGTTCAGCGCCTGGATCGCTCCCGGAGGATCGCCCAGGGAGATCAGGCTCCAGCCTTTTTCGATATAGGTCGACGCGCCGATGTGATCCCGGTGCAGCTGCGGAACCGGCGCGCCGCCGACTTCGCTGGCGGACTGTTTGTACCGGTCCACCAGCCCCCGGATCTCCTCTTTGAGCTCGCCCAGCTCGACCAGGGCGCCGTCCACCCGCTTGAAGAAGCCGACGATCCGTCGCTTCACTTCCTCACGCTGAAGCCGTACCGGGGAGGCATCGAGGGCGGCTGCGATGGCCCGAAATTCCTCCCGGAGCACCGCGACCAGCGGCTCGGGGGTGGGATCGGTCACAACTCCACTTTCCCGTGTTCGTAGGACGAGACGAGCACCCGGCCGGTGTCGAGGTCGAAGTCCACCGAGCGGCCGAAGTCTCCGCCAACCGCCTCGCCTACCAGGCGAATGCCGTGCTTGTGAAGCACTTCGCGCGCGGCGTGCACGTTCCGCTCCCCCATCTGGATGGTACCCGCCGGCTGCAGCGTGGCGAACATGCTGGCCCCGCCGACCAGTCGCGCGGTGAGCCGCCGCGAAACGGCGCCCATCGCCAGCACCCGCTCGTTGAGCAGCGCGACCGCCGTCGGCGCGAAGCGGCCGGGGGCGTCGATCCGGGGCCTCCCGACATTGGTGGAGGGCAGCAGCACGTGGGCGAGGCCGCCCACCTTGGCCTCCGGGTCGTACAGGATCACGGCGACGCAGCTGCCCAGGGCCAGCGCGGTGAGCGTGGCGGGCGCCTTGGCCACTTCGACCGCCGAGATGCCGACGAAGATCCTCGGGGCGGTCACGGCACCCTCCGGTAGATGCGATGAGTGATATCGACCGGCGAAAGCCGCGGCTCCGGAAGCGCCACCAGCGATTCAGTGCGTCCCAGCATCAGCAAGCCACCCGGCGCGAGGGCACGAAAGGCGGAGTCGAGCACCCGGCGCTGCCCTTCCCGGCCCAGGAAGATCAGCAGATTCCGGCAGCAGATCAGATCACAGGACAATGGCGTAGCCGTGGCCGTAGTCAGATCCTCGCGGCGGAAGTTGAGCCGGGGGCGCAATTCGGGCTCCACCTCGAAGCACCCATCGTGGATGCTGCCGTGGTTGCGGGCCATGACCTCCCGGATCGCGACGGCGGCCGGCGGCAGGTAGCGGCCCGCTTCGGCCTGGACCAGCGCCAGGGGATCCACGTCGGAGGCGTGGACCAGGACCCGTTCCGCCGGAATCCCGCCCTGGCGCAGGGCGTGATCGGTGAGCAGCATCGCGAGCGTCCACGCCTCTTCTCCCGTCGCGCACCCCATGCTCCAGGCCGTTATCGTGCCGCGGGCATCGCCGGTGCGCTCGGTTATCAGCACGTCCCGGAGCCGCTGCCAGCTGTCCGGATTCCGGAAGAACCCGGTGACCCGCACCGAAATCGTGTGCAAGAGACGATCCACCTCGGCGGGGTCCTCCCGCAGCATGGCGGCGTAGGTGAGCAGCGAATCGGCGCGAAGCGCACGCATTCGCACTTCGATGCGGCGTACCAGGCAGGAATCCTTGTACCACTCGAAACCGGCCGCGCCGCTGCGGGCCAGCTGGTCGATGACGGCCGCGAGCCCCGAGTCCTCCCGCCCGGTCACGAAGACATCCGCAGCGTATCGAGGTTGGCCCGGGCCAGCTGGTGTCCGGGATTGAGCGCCACGGCCCGCTCCCAGCAGTCGCGAGCCCGGTCGGCGTTGCGCTCCCGGAAGGCAAGGTTGCCCAGCTTGAAGAAGACATCGTCACCGAGAGTGGGATCGAGCGCCGTCGCACGATCGTAGAGGGTCACCGCGTCCTCATAGCGGCCCGTGCGATAGCAGAGATCCCCCAGGTTCTTGAACGGCTGGGGCAGCGAGGCGTCGGCGGCGATGGTTTCCCGAAGCAGGGTTTCCGCTTCGGCCACCGAGCCGGTTGCTTCCAGCAGCACGGCGCAGTTGTTCCGGAGCACTACGTCCTCGGGATGCCGCTCGGTACCTTCGCGGGCCAGGCTGAGGGCGTATTCGAGATCTTCAGTTCCCGCCGCGGCGCGGGTCGCCGCCCAGTACCACAGCGCGGGCGGCGGATCGTGGAGCAGTTCGCGAGCCCGCTGCAGCCGCTGGCGAGCCACTCCGGCGTCGTGCCGCTCCAGCGCGAGGATGCCCCAGCTGGTGTGAATCCTGGCATCGTCCGGCGAGCGGCTCGCCGCTTCGGCCAGCACGGTCTCGGCCTGGTCGAGCCGGCCCAGATGTTCCAGCGCCACTCCGAGGTTGTGCAGCAGCGCGGACCGGGGTCCGCTCCGGTCGAGCGCCTGGCGGAAGTGGTCCGCCGCCTCGGCCCACTGACGCTGGCGCGCGGCGATGAGCCCCAGATAGAACGGGGCGCTTCCCTCGGAAGGCCGGAGCTCGGCCACGCGGCGGAACTCCCGCAGCGCTTCGTCCAGCATGTCGGTCCGGTAAAAGGCCACACCGAGATTCCGGTGCTCCTCGATCTGGGCCTCGAGCATTCGCGAGGGCGCCGCCATCGAGGACGCCCCGACCTTGTGGGCGAGGCCGGCAGTCACCAGTCCGTAGAGCGCCTGGCCCGCTTCGAACTCGGACAGGCCCGAACCATCGATCACCGCGCGCAGGTCACGGCGGCCGTCCAGCAGGGGGAGGATCCGCCGCTGCGCCTCGGTGAATTCGGACTGGTGCCCTTCCACCTGCCCCTCGAGCACCGCGTAGATCAGGTCGAAGCTGGGGATCTTCTTCTCGATCAGGCTCCATTCGTCCACCCGCCGCGCGCCTTCGAGGAGCAGCGATTCGGGATTGATCTTTTCGAGCAGATCTTCCGAGTCGGGGCGGACCCCCGCCTCGAAACTGAAGGTGCCGGTGTTCCAGGCGAAGAGGGAGTACACCGCTTCTTCAATCTGGAGCCGGACGAAACGCCGAAGCCCCTCCGGTGCCAGGATTCCGAGGTTGACCAGCATGTCACCGATCCGGCGGCCCGGCGCGGTGTCCTGCAGCGCCAGCGCCTGGTCGAGTTGCGCCCGCGTCACCGTCCCGGTGGCGAGCAGCATATCACCCAGCCGGTCTCGTCGATTCGTGATGGCGGCGTAGGTGATCCAGCCTTCGTCGAAGAAGATCGAGCCATGGCGCTGACGATCCGCCACCGACAGGCAGCCGGTCCGCCGCCCCAGGAAGAGCAGCTGGATCACGTCGGGGAGGCTGGCCTCCTTGAGGCTTCCCTTGATGGCCATCAGCGCAGGTCCGCCAGCAGCCGGTCGGCGACCGAGGGCCAGTGCATGACGGTCTTCTCCGCGCTTCTCACCTGCCCCATGCCGGGCGTGAGGATGCCGCTGCCCCGCCCGGGGGCGGGGCGGCGGGCGCCGCGCGACATTCCTATTTCCATCAGGTCCAGCACCTCGCGCGCCAGTGCCGGACTGGGCTCGACCCGCTGCGCGGCGGCCTCGCCCAGGACCCGCTGCACCATTCCCTGCACGGCGCGCACCGACTCCGCCGGCCGGGCGGCGAGGAAGTCGGCGAGCGCTGCGTCGTCCTCGGCGGCGGTGCCGGCCAGCAGGCGCTTTACCACCGCGAGGCGCACTTCCCGGTCGGGCGACGGGAGCTCGACCGAGAGGCCGCCGCCCAGCCGCGCCAGGAGCCGGCCGTCCAGGCCCTCGAGCTCTTCGAGCGGCTGGGTGGTGGTCAGCACCATCTGGCGGCCCCCCTCGGTCAGCTCGCCGATCAGCAGGATGAGCTCGGCCTGGGCGGCTTGATCGCCGGCCAGGAGATGCAGATCGTCGAGGAGGAGCGCCCCCACCCAGCCGTAGTGATGGCGCCAGGACGCGAGCGCGTCGGCGTCGGGAAGCGCGCGCACCTCCGCCGCGAAGGCGTGGCTGCCCAGGCAGGCGACCGGAGCCACGCCCGCCGCCGCCAGCGCATTGCCCAGCGCGTGCAGGTAGTGGGTCTTTCCGGTGCCGCTCGCCCCGATCACCACCAGGGGGGAGTAGCGCCGCCCCGGCTCGGCGATGATGTCTCGGGCCGCCATCATCGGGAGCCGCATCGACGGGCCTTCGGCGAACTCTTCCCAGCGGTAGTGCGCCAGGGGGGCGGTGAGCGGTGCGCTGCGCGATCCGGCCTGCGCCACAAGCGCCCGGGCGGCGGCCACCTGGTCCGGATCCCGGAACACCTCGGCGCCGGCCAGGTCCGGGGCGAGCTGGGCCGCCTTCGCACCCAGCCCGACGATCTCCTTGGCATCCGCCTCGTACCCGGTCAGGGCGGCTTCGGGGTCCCCTGGAGCCTCGTCGGCGAGCAGCGCCTCGAGCCGACGGGTGCGCAGTCCCTGCCCACCCCAGCGCAGCACCGCCTCGCCGATCCGCCGGCGCCAGCGGTCCACCTGCTCCGAGAGCCCGGCAGAGACCTCCGAGAGGAACGCCCCGAACTCATCGCCGTCCGCCAGGGGCGGGGGCGCCGCCGCCTCCGCTCGCGGCACCGGCGCCACCGGCGCACCGATCAGCAGCAGCGCATCCCGAGGGGAGAGCGGCACCGCGCTCGCCTCCTGGAACGCGACCAGACGAGAAAGGGCGCCGGTGTAGTCCCGCATCGAGGTGAACTCCGCCTCGGCGACGGCGCGGACCACTTCATCGAGCAACGCCGTCTCCTGCCCTCGCAGTCGCCGGTGGAGGATCGCGTACCGGGCCTCGGCACCGGGCAGCGACAGCTGGACCGTGGTGCCCTCGCTCAGCCGGCGCAGCAGCCGGGCGTCCAGGCCGGCCAATCGCTCGACCGGGACGGAGGTCGCCACTACCATCTCGCGCCCCGCGCCGCGCCGTCCATCGAGCAGGTCCGCCACCAGGCCCTGACAGTCCTGATGCCGCGCCAAGCGTTCCAGGTCGTCGATCAGCACCAGGTCGGCCGCCTGCAGTTCGGCCCGGCACATCTCGCCCCGAGCCACCAGCAGGGCCGAGCGGTACCGCTCCGCCAAGCCATCGGGTTCGAGCGACTCCACGGCGGCATTGGGATGCTGAGCCCGGATCCGCCCGGCAATGGCCTGGAGCAGCTCGGTCTTTCCGCTGCCGGGCGGGCCCACGATCACCAGCGGCGCAAAGGGTACGCCGCTCGCGTCGGCGGCCGCGCGCGCGGCCGCCGCGGCGGGCCGGTTGGCGGCATCGAGCAGGAAGGTCTCGAAGTCGGGCGGAGCGGTCAGCACGTCGGTCACAGCGCGGAGGGCCTGACGGCCAGGCGCTGCAGCACGACGGCCGAGACCGTCTTCAGGGTCTCGAACACGCCGGCGCCATGGAGGGCGTCGGCCGGATGGCTGGGCACGCCGCGAAAGTTGAAGGCGTCGTCCAGGTTGGGCGGCGCCAGAATCAGGTCGGGCGGGAGATCCTGCTTGTTGTACTGGAGCACCAGAGGGATCTGACGGATATCCACGCCCTGTTCGAGAAGATTTTCCTGCAGGTTCTGGAAGCTCTCCAGATTGTCGTCGAATCGGCGCGCCTGGCTGTCCACCACGAAGACAACCCCGTCAGCGCCCTGGAGCACCAGCCGCCTGGTCGCATTGTAGTACACCTGGCCGGGCACGGTGTAGAGCTGGAAGCGGGTGGTGAATCCGGAGATCACTCCCAGTTCGAGCGGGAGAAAATCGAAAAACAGGGTCCGGTCCGACTGGGTGGCCAACGAGACCATGTTGCCCCTTCGATCCTCGGGTACCCGGCCGTGGATGTAGAGCAGGTTAGTCGTCTTCCCGCATCGCCCCGGTCCGTAGTAGACCAGTTTGCAGGTGATTTCGCGAGTGGTGAAGTTTATCAGCGGCATGCAATCACCGTCCGAACAGCGCCCGAAGGCTGCTGTTCAGCTCGGCCTCGAAGTCTTCGGCCAGCACCTGGCGGGGCGGCTCGGCGGCCGGTGCCGCGTTCGCCAGATCGGTGGCCAGTCGGGCAAAGAAGATCTGGACCAGTCCGAGTGAGGTCTCCGCGCCGAACACCACCAGGCCCAGCCAGCGGCCCCGCGGAGTTTCGAAGGCGGCCAGGTAGACGCCGACCGCCGACCCCTGGTGCACCACGGCCCCGAGCGGACGGGTGCCCATCACCTTGGCGATCTCGAAGGTGGAAGCCATGATGCCGGCGCCGAGGGCGGCGGCGGACATGACATCGAGCGCCCGGGTGAAGCCGTGCTGCGCCACCACCTGGCCCGACGACGTCATGAGCAGGGTCACCCGCGCCGCGGACTCGGCGAGGAATGTCGTGAGCGGCTCTTCGACCCAGGCCTCGAGCGCCCGCATCAGGCGGCCCGCCCGGCGGCATCCAGCAGACCCAGCCGGAGTTCGCCGGCGTTCACGTCGGGCGCCGCCACGGCGACTATGAGCAATCCGTTCTGTCCCGGCGCGGCGAGCAACGACCCGCTGCTGCCGGCGAGGTGCATCAAGACCGGTTCGGGTTGACCCAGCGCCGTGGTAACGCCGCGCATCCGCGCCGCAAGACTCGCGGCGAGCGCCGCTACCGCGGCACCATCCAGACCTTCCATCAGCGCATCGGCCACGACGAGCCCATCGTCCCGCGAGACGATCAGGACTCCGCGCACTCCGGCGATGCGGGTCAACGCGGCGAGGACGTCGGCCAGCATCAGACCAGTTCCTCCAGCCACCGCCGGGCCGAAGAGGCGGCGCGTTCCGCCAGGAGGGCCAACCGCCCGGCGGGAATTGCCCTCGGGCGCACGACCAGCAACACCGAGTCGCCGGTGGGAGAGCGAAGCTCCAGGTGCACCGGTCCCCCCTCGAGCGCAATGCGACGCCAGGGGCCGAGGCCGAGCAGCCGCGCAGCCCGCTCGGCTTCCTTGGTCACGCCCGCCAGGGCCGCTGCCACGGCATCGCCGGCCTCCACTCCGTTGGCGTCGGTCACACCGCCGGCGAGCACCCGCCCCTCGCGATCCACCAGGAGCGCCTGCCCCGGCTCCGGCTCGAGCGCGCGGGCGGGATCGGGCGCGGGCTCGGTGAATCCGGGAACGATCCGGGCGCCGGTGGCTTCGCGCACCCGGTCCAGCGCGCCCCGAAGCGCGGTGTCGCCGGGCGCCAGCTCGACGGCGCGCTCCAGGTAACGCAGGCTGCGGGCGTGGTCGCCGGCGCGGAAACAGAGGAACGCCAGCCCCTTGTGCGCGCCGGTGTGGTCGGGATCGAGCCGGAGCACGGTGGTCCAGGCGTCGAAGGCCAGATCGCCTTCGCCCCGGTCGCTTCGAATCCGGGCCAGCAGATCGTGGGCACCCGCCATTTCGGGATAGCGGGCCGCGCCCTGTTCCGCCACGGTCAGCGCCGACTCGATCTGGCCGCGGCGCCGCAGCGCTTCCGCCAGCGGAAGAAATACCAGGCTCGAGGGATCCCGCGCGAGCTGCGCGGTCAGCGCGTGGATGTCGTCCGGGATCACTTCGCCCCCCGCAGCCGTTGCACCAGATGGCGGGCCGCCGGCACCACGCCACTCACTTCCTCCACGTGCGATTCCTCCTCGGGGGCCTTGGCCGGGAGCGCGAGCCAGGCCTCGAAGCTGTGCACCGCCTCGTCCAGCCGTCCGGCGCCCAGCAGCGCCCACGCGAGCAGCCGGAGCGGCTTGGCGCCGCCGGGATCGAGCCGAACCGCCTCCCGGAGTGCCCGCTCGGCCTCGGGGTAGCGCCGCTCGGCCAGCAGAATCGCGCCGGCGAGCACGTGGGTACGCGGGTCCTCGGGGAAGGCGTCGAGCGCCGCCTGCGCCGCCGAGCGCGCCGCCTCGCCATTGCCGGCCTGGAGCTGGGCTTCGCCCTGGCGGAGGAGCGCCTCGGCGTCGGCCCGTGGCGCCGCGCGCGCCGACTCCTGCGCGGGGTCACGCAGCACTATAACGCCTGCGCTGGCGAGGCCGAAGAGCGCGCGGGCCACGTCAAATTCAGCCTCCCCGAGCGACACCGCGATAGCCTGCAGGTCGCGCACACCATCGGACGCTGAAATGACCCGCCACTCGAACGGCGTCAGGCTGAGCGACCCCGACTCGTTGGACACCGGCGGAGCCAGTCGGGGAATGACGCCGACGTGCGCCACCCGGGACTGGATCCGGGACCACTCGTCGATCCGCCGGGCCCCTTCGAGCAGGAGGTGTTCCACCGAGATGCGAAGGACCGTTTCCCGGGGAATCGCCTCGGGAACGCACTCTTCGAAAACGAAGTACCCCTCGGACCAGCCCAGCATGGTGAATACCACGTCCTCGATGTGGGCCCGCACTTGCGTGGTGAGCTCGCGGGCGCTCAGGGCCCCCGCCGCCACCAGGATCTCTCCGATGCGACGCTGGTCGCCCTGGTCCTGCGTGGCGCGCGCCTGAAGGAGATCCTCTTCGCGGATCTTGCCGGCGCGCAGTAGCGCGGTGCCCAGCGGGTGCGGGTTCGACTGGATGGCGGCGGCGACCACCGCCGCCTCGTGGAACCAGATGGTGCCCTCGTTCTGGCGGAGTTCCGAGGTAATCAGCAGCGCGCCGGTCTTCCGGCCCAGGTCGAGCAGCTGGAAGACGTCGTGAATGCCCAGCTCGCGAAGCGGTCCCTGAATCGCCATCTCAGGCCTCGCTTCCCTGGAGGATATGGGCCAGCTCGCGGGCCGAGCGCGCCTGGGCGCGCGCCGCTGAGGCGAGCGGGCCAGTCGGCTCCAGCGCCACCACTCGCTCCCAATCCGACACCGCGGCGCCGAAGCGTCGCAGCCGCGCCTGCCCCACTCCGCGATGGAAGAGGGCGCTGGAGTGCTCGGGATGGAAGCGGAGCACCCGGTCGAACGCGGCGATCGCGTGGTGGGAGCGCCCCTCGTCGGCCAGGGTGCGGCCGAGGAGCACCAGCGCCTCGAGCGCGTACGGCTCGGCCAGCAGCAGGTCGACTAGGAGACGGGTCGCCTCCTGGGTGAGCCCGGTGCGGCGGAGCAGATCGCCCAACGCAAGCCCCGCGTCGAGAAACGTCGGGAGGAGCTCCAGGGCGCGCTGATAGGCGGCGCGCGCCGCTCCGGGCCGCTCCAGCTCCTCTTCGACGACACCTTTTTCATACCACGCCTGCACCAGCGAAGGATCCAGCTCCAGCGCCCGGGTGAGCGCGTCGAGAGCCCCTTCCTTGTCGCCCTGCTGGCGAAGCACGCTGCCCCGCAGCAGCAAAAGGTCGGGACGGCCGGGGGCGAGTGCGGCCGCCCTGGTGGTGTCCCGGGCGGCGCCCTCCAGATCGCCGATCAGTTGGCGGGCCCGCGCCCGCATCACGAGGGCATCGGCGTGATCGGGCGCGAGTGCCGCCAGCCGCTCGGCCACCGCGATCGCGTCGGGACCCCGTCCCAGGGCGACCAGTGCGGCAGTTTCTCCCTGCAGTATCTCGACGTCATCCGGAGCGAGCGCGCTGGCCTCTCGATAGCGCTCCAGCGCTTCTCCGAACAGGCCCCGCTTGGCAAAGACGTCTCCCAGCAGCGCGGCCCCCGTGGCATTGGGCGCGCCGCGCTGCATGGCGCGGTGCACCTCGGCCGCGGCGGTGTCGAGCAGACCCTTGCCGATGAGATCGCGGGCCAGCGCGTACGGGTCATCGCGGGGCTCGGGCAACTCCGCGGCCTGCTCGTTCGGGGCGAGCTGCCCGAAGAGACCGTCGAGCACGCCCGGATCGAAGGCGAAGCCCGGCGTCGAGGCCAGCGCTCCCGGCATGGTGCTCAGCGACGGGGGCACCGGCAGCAACGATTCTTCGAACTGGAGCTGGATCGCCAGCGCGTACGATTCGGGGACGTAAAACGAGTCGAGCTCCAGTGCACGCCGGGTCTCCCGGAGCGCGTCGTCGAACGCGCCCAGCTGGCTCAGCGCGAAGCCCAGGTTGTAGCGCGCCGAGGCGTTGTTGGGATCGCCCTCCACTGAACGGGCGAAGGCGTTCCGCGCATCCTGATGGCGGCGCAGTTCCATCAGCACCAGCCCGATGCCGTTCCACGCCCCAGCGTCATCCGACCGCTCAGTTACCAGGCTTCGATACGCCTCGAGGGACTGGGTCAGCTCCCTCCGCTGCAAATGGAGCAGGCCGAGGTTGCGGCGGGCACCGGCAAAATCGGGCCGGGCCCGCAGCGCGGCGTGGAACGCATCCACGGCCGGCCCGGTATCGCCGTCGCTGCTGCCCGCAACGCCGAGGTTGTTCCAGGCCAGCGCATAGGTGGGATCGGCGTCCACCGCCTTCCGGTAGGAGCCCCGGGCCTCCTCGCGCCGCCCCGCCTGGTGCAGGCATACGCCCCGCTCGTTCCACAGCTCGGCATTGCCGGGCTGGCGCTCCAGCAGGCGATCGTAGAACTCGATGGCCGCGCCGAAATCCTTACGGAGCAGGTGGGTTTCCGCCATCGCCTCGAGCGCGGTGGCCTCGTCCTCGCCGGCCT
>JAYUAL010000177.1:0-2044 GCA_043741355.1 Gemmatimonadales bacterium
TGGGCGAGCCCAGTCTGGCCTTTGCGGCGCTGGATGACGCACTCGAGTCAGCCCGAAAGCAGGGCCTCAGGCGGGAGGAAGCGAGCGATCTCGAGCTGATTGCGAGTCTTCATCGGCAGGCGGGTGACAACCAGCGCGCCCTCCAGCTCTACGACCAGGCCAACCGGCTCAACGGGGAGATCGGACTCACCGCGGAGCAGGGCACCAACCGACGAAATTCGGCCGAGATCCAGTCGGCGATGGGCCGGGCGGACCTGGCTCGGGACAATGCGCTGGAGGCGCTGCGGCTCCACCGGATTTCCGGGGAGCGCCTCCAGGAGCTGCGGGATCTGCTCCTGTTGGCCGACCTGGCCGCCGCCGCTGGCGAGCCTTCAGGGGTCGTGGATACCCATCTTCGCGGGGCGGAGAGCCTGAGCCGGGTGCTCGACGCGCGGATCGCGCGGGTCGAAGTCGCGTTGACCAGCGCTGCGATTGCCGACCGGGCGGGGCACGCCCGGCAGGTTCTCAGCGAATTGGCCCGCGCGGCAGTGGACCTGGCCGGGGGCGGTTTCGGCAACGAATGGCAGGCGGCGGCGCTCCGGGCGCGGGCCTATTCCCGGCTCTCGCGCCTCGATTTGGCCGCCGCGGCGGGGCGGGATGCCGTCGCGGTGGTGGAGCGGGTGCGCGGCGGATTCGGGTCGTCGTTTCTGCGCACCTCCTACGCCGTCGACAAGGCGGCTCTCTACGGCGATCTGGTGGACGTGCTGCTCCGGCTCGGCCGGACGTCGGAGGCGTTTGAGATCGCTGATGGGGCGCGGAGCCACGCGCTGCTCGAACACCTGGCCGCGACCAGTAGCGATGCCGCCCCCACCTCGCCGACGGTGCGCTCGCTCGCGGACGGAGAGACGCTGCTGCGTCGAATCAATGGGCTCGTCGCGCGGCTGGACACGCTGGAGGAAGTCCCGGCGGCCAGCCGCGACGCGGCGGCACGGGCGTGGTCCCGCGCGTCGGAGATCGATCTGGCGGCGGTACGGAGCGCCTACGAGGCACTCCTGGTCGAGGTGGCGGAGCGGGACGCGGCCGGTACCGCCCTGCTGGGCGGGAGGAAGACCCGTGCCGAGGAGGTGCAGCGGATACTGGCCCCCGACGAAGCGCTGCTGGAGTACCTGGTTACCGCTTCCCGGGTGATCGCTTTCGTGGTCACCCATGATGAAGTCCGGAGCATCGCGACCGACAGCCAGCGAGAGGACCTGGTTCGCCAAGTCCGTCTCGCACGCGATCTCATCGGGGCGCCCGGTTCGCCAAACGAGACCCACGGCGAAGTCCTGACTGCGCTTCACGAGACGCTGGTGGCTCCGGTGGAGCGGGCCGGGCTGCTGACGGGCGTCAAGCGTGTGATCGTGGTTCCCCATTCGGTTCTTGCTTATCTGCCGTTTGCTGCTTTGAAGCGGGAAGAGAGCGGACGGTACATGATGCAGGACTATTCGCTCCTCAATCTCCCATCAGCGGCGGCGCTGGGAGTGCTGCGCAACGCATTGCCGGCTCCGGTGCAATCCGGAAGCGGACCATCGTCGACCGCCTTCGCCCCGTTCCCGAAGGAGCTCCCGGGATCGGCGCGCGAGGCGCGCGCCTTTCGCCGAACCGTTCCCGGTGCAACGGCCCGGGAGGGCTCTGGAGCCACCGAAGTGCGGCTGCGGGCGGCCCTGTCGACTGGCGGCATCGTCCACATCGCGTCGCACGGTCTTATGAACCCGCGCAACCCGATGTTCTCGCGGATCGAGCTGGCCGCCGGCGCCGGTGGCGCGGACAATGATGGCCGGCTGGAGGTGCACGAGCTCCTGGCGCTTCGTATCGCCGCGCCCCTGGTGTTTCTGTCCGGCTGCGAGACCGGTGTGGGAGCCTCGTGGTCGACCCAATTCTCCCGGGGAGAGGATTACGCGACCCTGGCCCAGGCATTCCTCTATGCCGGGGCCCGCACTGTGGCGGCAACGCTCTGGCAGATCGGAGACGAGGGTGCGGCCGCGTTCGCTCAGGAGTTCTATGCCCAGCTCCGGACCATGGCCCC
>JAYUAL010000178.1:0-4978 GCA_043741355.1 Gemmatimonadales bacterium
AATTCCTTGACCCGGCCCTCGACCTCGGTCATCAGCGTGGGGTTGTCTTTCAGGAAGAGCTTGGCGTTTTCGCGGCCCTGGCCGATCCGCTGCTCCCCGTAGGAGTACCACGCCCCCGACTTCTGGATGATGTTGGCCTCGGCCGCGATATCCACGACCAGCCCGCAATGGCTGATGCCCTCGTCGAACATCACGTCGAACTCCGCCTGCTTGAACGGCGGCGCGACCTTGTTCTTCACCACCTTGACCCGGACGTGGTTGCCGATGATCGCTTCCCGTTCTTTGACCGGTCCGATGCGGCGAATGTCGAGCCGAACCGACGCATAGAACTTGAGCGCCTTGCCGCCGGTGGTGGTTTCCGGATTGCCGAACATCACGCCGATCTTTTCCCGGAGCTGGTTGATGAAGACCACCGCGCAGTTGGAGCGGTTGATGGCGCCGGCCAGCTTCCGGAGCGCCTGGCTCATGAGCCGGGCCTGGAGACCCATGTGACTGTCGCCCATTTCGCCTTCGATTTCCGCCTTGGGCACCAGCGCCGCCACCGAGTCGATGACCACGATGTCCACCGCGCCGGAGCGCACCAGAATCTCGACGATTTCGAGCGCCTGTTCCCCGGTGTCGGGCTGAGAGACCAGCAGGTTGTCGATGTCCACGCCCAGCTTCTTGGCGTACTCGATGTCGAGGGCGTGCTCGGCGTCGACATAGGCCGCCACGCCACCCGCGCGCTGGACGTTGGCCGCCAGGTGAAGCGTCAGCGTGGTTTTGCCCGATGACTCGGGGCCGTAGATCTCGGTAATCCGGCCCCGGGGAATGCCCCCGATACCGATGGCGGCATCGAGATTGATGGCGCCGGTCGAGATGGCCTGGACTCGCTCCCGCGGGCTCTCGGAGCCCATGCGCATGATCGAGCCCTTGCCGAGCTGCTTCTCGATTTGGGAAATGGCGAGGTTGAGCGCCTTGCGACGCTCCCCGTCGAGTTTGGCGTCTTTGACGTCCGGTGCGGCCATCGAATCCTCACTGGTAATGGTGTGACTGATTTTGCTACACCAAAAGACTATAAATCAAGCTAATGCCGAATATTAGCCGAAACAAGTAGGCACTTCTTCACTTTCCAACACCCCGCCACGCATCCTCAATGTGGGTGACTTGTGGAGAGGTGGAAGAATGCCCCTCCTGCACCGTGATGACGTCAAATCGGTAGCGATCTCCAGGAAGGCCGAACCGGACCCGCCAAAGCTCCGCCAGGCGCCCCATGACGGCCTGCTTACGGCGGTTCACCGCTTCCACCGGCTGCCCGAACCGGACCGAGCGCCGGGTCTTTACCTCCACGAAGGCCACCAGGTTGCCCAGCCGCGCCACCACATCGAGATCGTGATGGCCCAGCCGGAATCGATGGGCCTCGATGCGCCACCCCAATCGGAGCAGATAGGACATGGCCGCCCGTTCTCCGGCGTAGCCACGTTGGTGGCGCGGATCAGTCCATTGGCTGACGGGTTTGGGGGCGCGCGCGGTGGGCATGGCCGACGATACTGCGTCGAGACCAAGGGAACCGAACCGAAAGAGCGCGGCGGTGGGAGAAAGAACGCATTGGGACCGGCAGCTCCCTGGCCCCAAGCGCTATATTTGGACCCGTTCAGGGCGACCGACCCTCGAGCCACGTGCGCGACGCGACCCCTACCCGCCTCCGGAGCCGCCCGGCCATGCCGACCGTCGTCGCTCGCCCCACTCGTCCCGCCTACGGGCCGATCCCGCCCTGCCGCGCCGACCGCTGGTGAAGCGACCGGACGGCGCGGCTTCCCCGCTCCACAACGCGCGCGCGCTTGCCCTCCTCGGTGCCGCACAGGCGCTCGCGCTGGTGGCAGGCCTGCTGCGGTGGAAGATCATCGCGGTCCTGCTCGGCCCGGCCGGCGTCGGTATCGTCGGGCTCCTCGATCAGATCGCCCAGGTCGCCCTGCAGCTCGGCTCGATGAGCCTGCCTACGGTCGCCCTCCGCTTTCTGGGCATCGCGCATCATGACGGCGGCGCGATGTTCGGCCGGCTCTATCGCGGCTTCCGGTTCGCTGTGCTGGCGGGCGGAGCCGTCGCCGCCACCGCCGCGCTGGGCATCTTCCTGGTCCGCCCGGCGCTGTTCGGCGGCGGCCTCGAACCCTACGGCCTCGCGCTGGCCATCGCGCTCTTCACCGTCCCGTTCACCGGTGCAGCGATCCTGACGCGCAACGCGCTCGCGACGCTGGGGCGGCATCGCGACGCCGCACTCGCGATGACCGTCAGCGCGGTTGGGCTCGCCGTCGCCGCGTACCTCGGCGTGCGCTGGGGAGGGATCCCCGGGCTCTACGGGGCGACCTTCGGCGCCAGCGCGCTGGTCGCCGCCCTCCTCGACTGGGCGGTCCGGCGTGATCCCCACACCGGCTCCACCGGACACCCGGTGCGCCCGCTGGCCTACCTCCGCGCCCAACCGGGGGTACTGCGGTACTCGGCGACGCTCTGCGTCGTCGGGTTCTCCGTCCCCCTCAGCTACACCGTCCTTCGGTCCGCAGTGCTCGAGTCGCTGGGCCCCGTCGCGGCCGGCTTTCTCGCCGCTGCGCTCACGGTCGCCACGGGCGTGCGGGTGGTCTTCACCCAGGCAAGCTCCCAGTTCCTCATGCCGCGCGCCAGCCGGGCGGCGCCGAAGCCCGAGCGCGCCGCGGAGGTCGGTGAGTATCTCCGGACCCTCCTCGTGGCCATGCTCATCGCCGCGCTCCCGGTCGCCCTCTTTCCGGGGGAGATTCTCCGGGTGTTGTTCTCGGCCAAGTTCGCCCCGGCTGCCCTCTTCCTCGGTGTGTTTGTCCTCGGCGAGCTGATGATGGCGTTCGGCGATGCCTACCGCTTCCTGCTGCTGGGGTTCGATGACCTGCGGGGCTATCTCCTGACCACGGTGACCGCGCCCGCCGTCATCATGCTCGGTGCGGGGCCCGTCGTTACCCGGTTTGGAATGCTCGGGCTCGGGGTGCTCCACATGACGGCGGCCCTGCTTGGCCTGGGCATGTCGCAAACGCGGCTGCGTCGCAAACATGGGACGACGATGCCGGGACGGGTGATGACGCTCTACGCGATGATGATCGCGCTGGTCGGGGTGGCGACCTACCTTGGTGCGGTGGCGCCGCGGCCGGCGCTGAGCACCTGGTCCTGGAAGGTCGCGATCGGGCTGTTGTGCGCCGGCATCGCCATCGGCATGCTCTCGGCAGAGGAACGCGCGGCGCTGCGGCGCTTCCTGCCCGCGCGGCGCGGCGGACCCACCCCGCGGCCCAGCTCCTGAGCGCCTAGGAGCAGTACTCGTCGAGCTGCGAGAGCCCGACCAGCACCTCGCGCGGCTTGCTGCCGTCGGGTGGCCCCAGAATTCCCGCCGCGTGGAGCTGGTCAATAACCCGCGCCGCGCGTCCGTAGCCGATCCGGAGTCTCCGCTGCAGCAGCGAAGTCGACCCGCCCTGATTCTGGATGCAGGCCTCGGCCGCCTCGCGGAACAGCGCGTCGCGCTCGCCCTCGTCTCCGGCCGCGCCGCCGCCGTCTTCCTCGGTTTCCTGGGCCCGCATGAAGGCCAGGATGTCCTCCTCCGCTCGCTTCTGCGCCATCGCCTCCCGGCGGTCGGCGAACCACTTCATCAGGTCTTCGGTCTCCTCGGTGCCGATGAACGCGCCCTGCAAGCGCATCGGCTCGCTCTTCCCCGGGGGCAGAAACAGCATGTCTCCGTTGCCCAGCAGCGCCTCGGCGCCATTGCCGTCGAGAATCGTCCGGCTGTCCACCTTCGAAGCCACGCGGAAGGCGATCCGGCTCGGGAAATTGGCCTTGATGAGACCGGTGATCACGTTTACCGACGGCCGCTGCGTCGCCAGGATCAGATGGATCCCGATGGCGCGCGCCTTCTGCGCCAGCATCGCAAGGGGGGTCTCGACCTCGCCCTGCACGGTCATCATCAGGTCGGCAAGCTCGTCCACGATGATCACCAGATAGGGCAGCCGGCCTTCCGTGTACCCCTCGTCCCGGGGCGGCTCCGGCGCGCTGCTCTCCGCGTCCGCGCTGATGGTGGCGAGGGTCGGCTTGGGCCGTGCGGGCAACTTGAGCGGCTTGCCTTCGTCCACCTTCCGGTTGAAGTCCGCCAGGTTGCGTGCGCCGTTGGCATGAAGCAGCTCGTAGCGGCGGCCCATCTCGTGCACCGCCCACTTGAGCACCCGCGCGGCGTCGTGATTATTGGTGACGACCGGGTGCCGCAGGTGGGGCAACGCGTTGTACATCGAGAGCTCGACCATTTTGGGATCGATCATCAGCATGCGGAGATCGGTCGAGGTGTACCGATAGACCAGGGCGGTGATGATCGTATTGATCGCCACCGATTTGCCGGAGCCGGTGGCCCCGGCGATCAGCAGGTGCGGCATCTTGGCCAGGTCGGTGACAACCGGCTTCCCCTCCAGGTCACGTCCCAGCGCGATCGGCAGTACCGACCGGACCCGCCACTCCGGCGCCTCGAGCAGTTCCCGCAACGTCACCATTCGCGCGGTTGGATTGGGTACCTCGACTCCCACCGCACCCCGGCCGGGAATGGGCGCCACCCGGATGCTCATCGCCCGCATTGTGATCGCGAGATCGTCCGCCAGCGCCACCAGCCGGCCCGATTTGACCCCCGGCGCGGGGACGATCTCGAACTGGGTCACGACCGGGCCGCTGGTTCGCCCGGCGAGGGTGCCCTCCACTTTGAAGGTGCGCAGCGTGTCCAGGAGCGCTTGCCCCAGGCGATCGAGCTGCGCCGTGTCGGCCGCGGTGTCCTGGGGCGGCGGGGACTTCAGCAGGGAGATCGGGGGCAACAGATCGTCGTGGACATCGGTCGGGCGGTCGGACGGACGCACAGCCGGACGGGTTGCCGCGGGTTTCACCTCCCGCTTGTTGGAAATCTTGGCCTTGACGACCGCAATGACCCCGCCCTCGTCGTCTTCTTCGTCCTCGTCTT
>JAYUAL010000179.1:0-11489 GCA_043741355.1 Gemmatimonadales bacterium
GGCGCCATGGTCACGGTGAGCGAGGATGCGACGGTGCGGGATGCGCTCGAGAGTATCCGCCGGCAGGCCGAGGATGTGGAGGACTTCACCGAGACCTACGTGGTGGGTCCGGACCGCCGCCTAGCTGGGATCCTCGGCTTCAAGCGCCTGGTGGTGGGTGCGCCGGAGCGGCCGATTCGGGAGCTGATGGAGGAGCCCGACGTCACAGTTGGGCCCGAAATGGACCAGGAGGAGGTAGCTCGCCTCATGGCCCGCTACAACGTCCCCAGCATTCCGGTGGTGGATCGTGACGGCCGCCTCTTGGGCCGGATCACCTTCGACGACGTGTCGGACGTCGTGGAGCGGGAGGCCACCGAAGACTTGCTTCGCTTCGGCGGCGTTTCGGCGGAAGAGGATCTCGGCGCCCGCTGGTTCGAAGCCGTGAAGACCCGCCTGCCGTGGCTCATGGTGAACCTGCTCACCGCCTTCGTGGCGGCGTCGGTGGTCGTCTCCTTCAGCAGCACAGTCAGGGCTCTCCCCGCGCTGGCGGCCTGGATGACGATCATTTCCGGGATGGGGGGCAACACCGGCACCCAGACCCTTGCCGTGACGGTTCGCCGGCTCGCGTTGGGGTTGATTCCGCAGAACGCCTTTCTGCGAGTCGTCGGCAAAGAAGTGATGGTAGGGCTGACCTGCGGCGTGGCGAACGGCGTCGTGGCCGGGCTGGTGGCCCTGGCCTTTCGCCAGCCCCCGATTCTGGCGGTGGTGGTCGGCCTCGCGATGATCGGGAATCTCTTTGTGGGCGGGTTTGCCGGCGCCTTCATCCCCCTGCTGCTCGAGCGGTTCAAGATCGACCCGGCCATCGCCTCCTCGGTGTTCGTGACCACGTTCACCGATACCTGCGGATTCGCTCTTCTTCTCGGGCTCGGTGCCTGGCTGCTCCGCTAGCCTCTCACTGCACTCCCAGGGCGGTCAGCACGCGCTTCCGGCTAACCGTCCCGCGATCAAAGGGTTACGGGCTGCAATTCGGATTGCCTATCGCCCCTGATGGTGCGAGTTTGCACCTATGGACCTGGACAACCTGCTGGCGGAGCTGGCTGCGGGAAGAACCGCGGCTCTGGCTCGCGCCATCTCGATGGTGGAGAACGCGCGACCTGGCTTCGAGCAACTGCTGGCGGCGGTTCATCCCAGGCTCGGTCGAGCTCGGAGGGTGGGCATCACGGGCCCCCCGGGAGCAGGCAAGTCGACGCTGACCCGGCAGTTGGTTCTGACGTGGAGGCACCGGGGGCTCACGGTGGCGGTCGTTGCCGTAGATCCGACCAGCCCGTTCTCGGGAGGCGCGCTGCTGGGCGACCGAATCCGCATGGAGGAGGTCGCTCTCGACCGCGGCGTCTACATTCGCTCGATGGCCACCCGCGGCTCGCTCGGCGGCCTGGCCACCAGCACTCGCGAGGTATGCGACGTGCTCGATGCGGGCGGCTTCGATCGGATCCTGGTGGAGACGGTCGGTGTGGGACAGTCGGAGCTGGCGGTCACCGGAATGGCCGATAGCACCGTACTGGTGCTGGTCCCCGAGTCGGGCGACGGAATCCAGATGCTCAAGTCAGGCGTGATGGAGGTCGCGGATATTTACGTCGTGAACAAGGCGGACCGCCCGGGCGCGGACAAGCTGGCCCGGGAAATCGAGGTAACCCTGGGCTTCCGGCAGGGCAACGCGTTCCGCGGGATGAAGGCGCACCATGGGCGCTCGCTCACCGTCGCGGCTCCGACCTCGCTCATTCCCGACGCTGGAGCCTACTGGGAGCCGCCGGCCCTCCTGACCGTCGCCACTACAGGCCAAGGGATCGAACCGGTGATCGAGGCTCTGGACAGTCACTACTCCTGGATGGTGACCACCGGAGAGCTCGACCGCCGCCGGCGCCGCCGACTCGCGGCCCGGACTCGCGAGGTGGTGGATCGCGCCATGCGGCAATGGGTCTGGCAGGAGACCCGCGCCGAGGCGATGATCAAAGCGCGCCTCGATGACGTGGCCGCCGGGCGGCAGAGTCCCTATGAGCTGGCGAGCGAGATCGTTTCCGGATTCCGGGAGGGGGCCAGGGTATGAGCGCACGCGACGCCGAGCTGGAGCGCCTTCGCGAAGAGGTCGAAGCGTGGCGCGCGATCTACGGGAAACTCCCCCTCCGGGACGGGGTGGATTTCACCTCGGTGTCCGGGCAAACGGTTGCGCCCGTCTATACGCCACTGGATCTCGACAATCGGCTTGGCTCGTGCGACGAGCTTCCCGGAATGTGGCCCTTCACCCGCGGCATCCATCCGACCATGTACCGGGGCCGGCTCTGGACCATGCGGCAGTTCTCGGGCTTCGGCACCGCGCAGGACACCAACCGGCGGTACAAGTTCCTCCTCGGCCGGGGGCAAACCGGGCTCTCCGTGGCCTTCGACTTTCCGACGCTGATGGGGTACGACTCCGACCATCCTCGCTCCGAGGGCGAGGTCGGCAAGTGCGGCGTGGCAATTTCGAGCCTCAAGGACATGGAGGATCTCTTCGCGGGAATTCCGCTCGACGTGGTGTCTACCTCCATGACGATCAACGGACCCGCGGCGATTTTGTTCTGCTTCTATGTGGCGGCCGCGGAAAAGCAGGGTGTTGACATCGGGAAGCTTCAGGGGACCGTACAGAACGACATCCTGAAGGAATACATGGCGCAGCACGCCTGGGTTTATCCGCCCGAGCCCGCGCTCAAGATCATCGTCGACATGTTCGCATGGGCGGCCGAGCACACCCCGCGCTGGAATACGATCTCGATTTCCGGCTACCACATCCGCGAGGCTGGTGCCACTGCGGTGCAGGAGCTCGCCTTCACCCTGGCTAACGGCTTTTCCTACGTGGAGCACGGGCTGGCCCGGGGCCTCGGGGTCGACTCCTTCGCGCCGCGGCTTTCGTTCTTCTGGGATGTGCACAACGATTTCTTCGAAGAAATCGCCAAGATGCGAGCGGCCCGCCGGATCTGGGCTCGTCACCTCAAGGAGCGCTACGGCGCCACCAGCGAGGCGAGCTGGAAGATGCGATTTCACTGCCAGACCGCCGGCGTCACCCTGACGGCCCAGCAGCCGATGAACAACATCGTTCGGGTGGCCTACCAGGCCCTCGCGGCGGTGCTGGGGGGCACCCAGTCGTTGCACACCAACGCCCTCGACGAGACGCTCGCGCTCCCCACCGAAGAGTCGGTGCGGATCGCGTTACGAACCCAGCAGATTCTGGCGGCCGAGACCGGCGTTCCCAATGTCGCGGATCCGCTGGGCGGCTCGTACTACGTCGAGGCGCTCACCGACCGGATGGAGCGGGAAGCGGAAGCGCTCTTCGCCGAGATCGACGCTCAGGGCGGTGTCGTGCCGGCGATCGAATCGGGCTGGTTCCAGCGCCAGATCGCTCGCAGCGCCGCGCGGTTCCAGGGCGAGTTGGAGCAGGGACGCCGCGTCGTGGTCGGCGTGAACGACTTCGTCGAGGAGGAAGCGGCCCCGCCCGAGATTCTCCGCATCGGCGAGGAAGCCGACCGGAGCCAACGCGCCCGGATGGCCCAGCTCCGGGCCGGCCGCGATGCCGCGAGGGTGGAGCGCACGCTCGATGCGCTCCGAAGTGCCGCAATGTCCGACCAGAACGTGATCCCGGCAATGCTCGACTGCGCCCGCGCGTACTGCACGCTCTACGAGATCCGCGAAGTTCTCGAGCGCGTCTACGGGGCCTATCGCGAGCCAGTGTTCTTCTAGGAGCGCAGCATGGCTTCCCAGTCCCTGACCGAGGTGCGCCGCCAGTTGCAGCGCCTGCTGCGCCTTCCGGCGGGCAAGCACTGGATTATCTCCTGTTACCTCAAGGTGGAGCCCCGGGACCGAAGCAGGGGGAAGTACCTGATCAAGCTGAAAAACCGGATCAAGGAGGTCGTCGAAGCCCTCCCGGCCGAGGGCTTGAGCCGCGCGGAGACCGAGCAAGTGGTGGCCGACCTGGACCGGCTGCAGAGCACTCTCCAGGATCCGGATGCGCTTCCGCCATCGCGCGGACTGGCGGTATTCGTCTGCAAGCCGCTGGGCCTCTTCGAGCTGATTCCGCTTCCCCGGGTCTACCGCTCTCGGCTCCTGGTGGACCGGACAGCGCTGGTGCGGGAATTGGTGGCGCTCGAGGACGAGGTGGGCCGGCTGCTTGCCGCAGTACTCGACAAGACCGGCGCTTCGATCTACGAGGTCACCGCGTTCGATACGAGGAAGATCGCCGACGTCGAGGCGGAATCCCGGAAATCGGGCCGTTACCATCCCGACCGGGGTACGCCGGGCGCCGGCGAGCACGGATTTCACAACCGGCTGCGGCACGAGCGGGAGCAGGTACTGGACCTGGTGGCGGCGCGGCTCTTCGAGATCGATCGCAAGGAGCCGGTGCGGGGAATCGTCCTGGCCTCCGCGGGCAACGAGGCCGATGCGCTGCGGATGTTCCTCCATCCCTATGTCGCGGGGAAGGTGATGGGCACTGCCCGGCTGGGACGGAAGGGGGCGTCGCTCGCAGCGGTGGCCGCGGCGGTCCTCGAGGTGCGGGAAGTGTTCGAACGGAAACTGGAGCGGCACCTCGTGGCCGAGATGTTGCTGGGGCAGGGATCCGGCTGGGCGGTCAACGGAATCTCGGCTACGCTCGACGCGCTCTCGACTGGCCAGGTGCGAACCCTGCTGGTCCGCGCCGACGCGAGCGTGCCCGGATTCCATTGCTCCGCGACCGGTCGACTATCGCTCAACGCCAAAGATTGCCGCGGCCTCGGGAACGCGGTGCCGGCCCCGGATATCATCGACGATGCCATCGAGGAGGCGCTTCGGCAGCGGGTGGATCTCGATGTGGTCTTCGAGGAGGATGCCGCGGATACGATCAATGGGCTCGCTGCCCTGCTGAGATTCAGGTGATGGAATAGCGAATAGCGAATAGTGAGTAGAGAGGAATCAGCGTAGAAGCGCTTCCGCATCTGAGGAAAGGGATGTCTTGTCCACACTTCGAACCCGTCCGATCCGCGTACTGGTCGCCAAACCCGGGCTCGACGGACATGATCGTGGCGCGAAAGTCGTGGCCGCGGCGCTCCGTGACGCGGGGATGGAAGTCATCTACACCGGGCTGCACCAGACCCCGGAGATGATCGCGACCGCGGCGGTGCAGGAAGACGTCGACGTGGTCGGGTTGTCGATTCTCTCCGGCGCTCATATGACGCTCTTCCCCCGGGTCCGCGCGCTGCTCGACGAGCAGGGCCGCGGCGATATTCTTCTTACCGGCGGCGGGATCATCCCCCGGGAAGACATCGAAGCGCTGGCCCAGCGCGGCGTCGGGAAGCTGTTCGGCCCCGGCACTCCCACTACCGACCTCATCGACTACATCACCACCTGGGCGGCGGAACATCTTGAGCGCTGAGGCCGGCGGCACCCGGGCCTCGCGGCTTCGGGAGCTCACGGCGGAGTACCGCGCCCTCGCGGCCAAGCTGCGGGAGGGCGGCGGCCCGGCCCGGGTGGCCAGGATGCACCAGCAGGGAAAGCTCTCACCACGGGAGCGGGTCGCAGCCCTGCTTGAGCCCGGCGCTCCCTGGCTCGAGATCGGCCTCCTGGTCGCCCACGACCGATACGATGGCCAGGCTCCGGGCGCCGGCGTCATCACCGGCGTTGGCGTGGTGGCCGGGCGGGAGGTAGTCGTGGTCGCCAACGACGCAACGGTGAAGGCCGGCGCCTGGTGGCCCGAGACCATCCCGAAGATGCTGCGCGCCCAGGAGATCGCGATGCGGCAGCGTATCCCGATCATCTACCTGGTGGACAGCGCTGGAGTGAACCTCCCGTATCAGGGTGGCGTCTTTCCCGGTCAGTATGGCGCGGCCCGTCTGTTCTACTACAACGTCATCATGCGGCGCTACCTCAACGTACCGCAGATCGCCGCCGTGATGGGCAGCTGCGTCGCGGGAGGGGCATACCTGCCGGCCCTCTCCGACGTGATCTTCATGGTCGAGGGCACCAGCTTCATGGGGCTGGGCGGTCCCAACCTCGTGAAGGGCGCTACTGGACAGACAGTCGACGGCGAGACTCTGGGCGGCGCTCGCACCCACACCGAGATCAGCGCGGTGGCGCACTATCGCGCCGCCAACGATACCGCGTGCCTCGTCGCGATTCGCGAGTACGTCGGCCGGCTGCCCGAGCTGGACGGCGTCAGGCACCCCGTCACACCCTCCGTTCCGCCGGGCCGTCCCGGCACCGAGCTCTACGAAATCCTCCCGCATGACCACCGCATGTCCTACGACATGCATCAGGTCCTCGCCTGCCTGCTGGACGGGGGCAAGCTCGATGAATTTCAGCCCGATACCGCGGGAGAAATCCTTTGTGGGCATGGCAGGATCGAAGGCCGGCCGGTGGCGGTGATCGCGAATCAGCGCGGGGTGATCAAGTCCAAGCCGGGCGAGCGGCCCCACTTCGGCGGCATCGTGTACACCGAGAGCGCCGAGAAGGCCGCGTATTTCATCGAAAACGCCAGCCGCGAACGGATCCCGCTGCTCTTCGTGCAG
This sequence comes from Gemmatimonadales bacterium, assembly GCA_043741355.1. Classification (GTDB taxonomy): domain Bacteria; phylum Gemmatimonadota; class Gemmatimonadetes; order Gemmatimonadales; family GWC2-71-9; genus JABFSM01. Next base: position 6,546 of record JAYUAL010000179.1, read on the forward strand.
GACGTAAGCGGCTTCATGGTGGGCTCCGAGGCGGAGCACTCCGGCATCATCCGGGCCGGTGCGCGCTTCGTCGAGGCGATGGCGGCGGCGGTCGTTCCCAAGCTGGTGCTCACCGTGAATCACGCGTCGGGGGCCGGGTACTACGCGATGGCCGGCCAGGGCTTTGATCCGGATTTCATCCTGAGCTGGCCGAGCGGCCGCATGGGCGTGATGGAAGGCGAGTCCGCCATCATGGCGGTGCACGGAGCCGAAATCGAAAAGGCCAAGCGCGAAAAACGGGCGCTCTCGGCGGAAATCACCGCGGGGATCGAGCGGATGCGGGCCGACTACGAGCGGGATCTCGACGCCCGCCACGCCGCGGCGCGAGGTCACGTGGACGCCATCGTCATTCCCGACGAAACCCGGGAAGTCCTTGCCTTCCTGCTCCGAACAACGTCACGCTACGCCGGCCCCCACCTGGGCCCCTTCGTTCTCCCGCCGCTTGATGCCGTTCCGCCGCGCTGACCGAAGCAGTCTCCGACCGCTTCTGCTGAGCATATGCACGGTGGCCGCGTGCGCCGGCGGCGCCTCCACCGCTCCGCGGGGCCCGGCCCCGCTGCCGCAGCGCCCTGCCGTGGAAACCGGCGCCGCCGACACCGGCGATCCCGCGAGCAATCCGCCGCCCAAAGTTCGCCAGCCGGCGGCGCCCCCCGAGATGGCCTGGATGCGAGGCTGGATGCCCCTCGCGGCCACCGGGATTCCCGGGTTTCTGGCCTCGCATCTGGAGTGGGATGGGCGCGGCATTCTGATCGCCATTCTGGACAGCGGGATCGATGCCGGCGCCGCCGGGCTGGATTCCACCACCACCGGGCGGCCGAAGCTCATCGACCTGCGGGATTTCTCGGGCGAAGGACGGTTGCAGCTCCGGCCCCTCATGCCGGCCGGCGATTCGGTCATCATAGCCGGGCGGACCCTGCGAGGATTCGGCCGGGTACGGGCGCTGGCCTCATCCGGCCCCTGGTACGCCGGGGTGCTCCGCGAGAGAGCGCTGGGAGAACCGCCAGCCTCGGACGTGAACGACAACGGCAGCGACGCCGATTCACTGGCTGTGGTGGCGGCTCGTGCCAGCGACGGCTGGGTGCTGTTCGCCGACACGGACGGCGACGGGTCACTCATGGGAGAGCGGCCGGTCCATGACTATCTGGTGGCCCGGGAAACGTTCGGCTGGCACCGGGTCGGCCATGCTTCTCCGCTGACCATCGCCGCCAATTTCTCCGAAACCGCGGCGGGGCCCGTGCTCGATCTCTTCTTCGATACCAGCGCCCATGGCACCCATGTGACGGGCATCGCCGCGGGACACGGCATTGGGGGCGTGAGCGACTTCAACGGAGTGGCGCCCGGTGCCCAGGTCATCGGCCTCAAGATCGCGCGCAATGATTTCGGGGGCATCACCACCACCGGAAGTGTTCTGGCCGCGCTCAACTACGCCATCCGGTTTTCCGCGGGCCGCGCGTTGCCGCTGGTGGTCAACATGAGCTTCGGGGTCGGCAATGAGCGAGAAGGCACGGCGCGGCTCGACGCGCTGATCGATTCAGTGCTCTCCGAGCATCCGGAGGTGATCTTCGTGACCTCGGCGGGTAACGACGGCCCCGGACTCTCCACACTGGGCTTCCCCGGCTCGGCTCGGCGCGCTATCACGGTGGGGGCAACCGAGCCCTGGGCGCTCTCCGCCGGGGCCGCGAGTGGAGAGCGGCCCGCTCCGGACGTGCTGCTCCCTTTCAGCGCCCGGGGCGGCGAGCTCGGCAAGCCCGACGTCGTGGCGCCGGGCATCGCGTATTCCACCGTGCCGCGCTGGAACATGGGCGACGAGTTCAAGGGGGGTACCAGCATGGCGTCCCCCCATGTCGCCGGACTCGCGGCGCTGCTTCTCTCCGGCGCACGCGAGCAGCGCCGCGCGGTCACGGCCTTCGACCTGCGCCGCGCCCTCACCGGCGGCGCAGTACCGGTTTCCGGCGAGACTCCGGTGGACGTGGGCGCCGGGGTGCCGCGCCTCGAGACCGCATGGGGCATCCTCCGTTCACCGGCGCCGCCCGCCGAGTTCGACGTCGAATGGCTCGGTCTTGGAGGAGCGACCGCCGCCTTCCAGGTCAATCCCGGCGCGGCCGACACTCTGGTACGGTTCCGGGTGATCCGACTGCGGGGGAGCGGTCCCGTCGTGCTCGCGCTCACCAGCAGCGCCTCATGGCTCACCTCCCCCCCGACCGCCCGGCTGGTCGGCCAGGCGGATACCATCACGCTGATTCAACACCCTCTGCCCGTGCCCGGAACCTATTCGGCCGCAGTGCGAGCCACCGCCGCGGGGGTGCGGGGCCCGTTGTTCAGCCTCGTGAGCACCGTGGCGATGCCGGGCAACACACGCGTCAGCGCCGTTCGTTCGGGCGGGCCGATCGAGGCAGGGCGGCTCCGCCGGGTTTTCTTTCCCTCCGACTCGGGCCGGCCGTTCCGGGTTCGCATCGCCACGGCTTCCAGTCGGGAGCATCTGACCGCGGCGCTGCATCAGCCGGGTGGGGCGCCAATTCTGGGAGAAAACGGCATCCCGGGGAGCGCGGACACCGCAGCGGCGATCTACGACGTGGACGGCCGGGACGCGGTGCGAGGGTTCTACGAGACCGTCGCGGTGGCTTCGAGCGAGCGCCCGGTGACCGCCCAGATACAGGTGGACCCCTCTCCGGTTGGAATTCGGCTCGCCCCGGGGCCCGGCGATTCACTCGCGGTCACGATGACCTCATTCGCCGATTCCGGCGTCGGGGGCCGGCTTGACCTCGGGCTGATCGGCGGCGAGGGCCGGTTCGAGGTGTCTGCCATCGGTGGTGATGACGTATCCCTTCGGTTCAGACTTCCCGGCTGGACCCGGCGTCTGGTGCTCGACCTGGAGCTCGATCCTGAACAGTGGTCCCGCTTCACCGATTTCGGCTTCACGGTGCGCGATGCTCAGGGAAGAATCCTGGGAAAGAGCCCCGCTAACTACTCCCACGCACGGCTCTCAGCCGCGCTGCCGACGGGGGCCGCTGATCAGGACGCGACGATCGTCCTGGCGCCGGCCTTTGCCGATCCGGGAAGCCGCGAGCACTGGGCGGGGCGGGTGACGGTGCGGATGGAGGCCGACCGCCCCACGGCACTAGGCCTCGATGGCGGGGACGAATTCAAGCTCTCCCCGCGGGGAACCAGGGTTCAGCGTGGCCGACTGGGCGAGAGCCCCTGGCCTTTGCCGGGTGGCTTCGTACCTCTCGTGATCCTGATCGTGGAGAGTGGCGGGGTCGCCTGGCGCTGGCAGTTACCCCTGGGCACTCCCGGCGCGCCGCTCCGGCGCTGAGTCGCGGGAGGAGGACCCTGGCCGCGCGAGTCGGGTTAGGCCCAACGCCACGTTCCCCACACCTTCGCGTCATGCACCCCGGCAACCCTCTCGGGCCGGCTCGCGCCCGTCTCCGCCACCATTTCGGGTATCACGACTTTCGGCCGCTTCAGAGCCGGGTCGTCGATGCCCTCGAACAGGGGTGTGATGTGCTCGCGGTCCTCCCCACCGGCGCCGGTAAATCCATCTGCTTTCAGGTGCCGGCCATGCTTCGCCCGGAGCCGAGCATCGTCATCTCGCCATTGATTTCCCTCATGCAGGACCAGGTCGCCGCCGCTGTCGCGCGGGGCATTCCCGCGGCCGCCATGAACAGCACGCTGTCCCCGAGGGCCCAGCGCGAGCTCCTGGAGCAGGTGGCGCAGGGAAGAGTCCGCCTGCTCTACACCTCCCCCGAACGCCTCGGACGGCTGGCCACCGAGCTGACCGAGCGGGGCGTTCGGCCCGGCCTTCTGGCCGTGGACGAAGCGCATTGCATCAGCGAATGGGGCGCCGACTTCCGCCCGGCGTACCGCACGCTGCGAAAACTGCGTTTCCGGCTCGGCTGGCCCCAGGTCATCGCGCTAACTGGCAGCGCCACACCGGCGGTGCGGCGGGATGTATCACGGGCCTTGGGATTGGGACAGGGACGTGGCCTGAGCCTGGTGCTCGGATCGTTCGACCGGCGGAATCTCTGGTTCGGAGTTGCGTGGGTTCGGGATGAGCGGGAGCGGCTCCGCGCGCTCATTGCTACGCTCCGGCTGCAAGACGCGCTGGCCATCGTGTACGCACCAACCCGCAACCTGGTCGAGGAACTGGCCCGGGTTCTCGGCAACGCCGGCTTCCGCGCCGCGCCGTACCATGCCGGCCTCACTCCGGCGGCACGGCACGAGGTTCTGACCCGATTTCTCACCGATCGGCTGGGCGTCGTGGTCGCCACCTGCGCCTTCGGGATGGGCATCGACAAGCCCAACGTACGGCTCGTAGTGCACTGGACCCTGCCACCCACGCCGGAAGCTTACTACCAGGAAGCGGGACGAGCCGGGCGCGATGGGGCCCTTTCTCGGTGCATTCTCCTCTACCGTCCCGGAGACGCGGCGCTGCCGCGGCGCCAGCTCGACGTGACCTTTCCCCCGGAGCAGCTTGCGGAACAAGTATGGAATGGGGAAACCGACCCGGCCCGTCTCCCGGCCCATTTGCGCGCCTCGCTGGAACGGCTTCACCGTGAGCTCAGACCCGACCGGCACCCTGTCGAGTGGGACCCGGTCCGGCAGCGCCGGAAACAGGCCGAGGAGCGCATCGCCGTGATGGAGCGCTACGCGAAAGACCGGCGCTGCCGCCGTGCCGCGCTCATTCAATACTTCGACGAGCAGATCGTCCGCTGCTCCGGGTGCGATATCTGTTCCGGCGCGCCACCCCGCCCGCTATCCCTCCCCGAAGCAGAGTGGCGCCTGGCCCGGCTCCGCACCGCCCTGGGGCACCTGCACGCGCCGTGGGGCGGTTGCCCGCTGGAACCGGAAACGTTGCGGCGTCTGGCCCACCAGCCGCCCACAACCGAAGCGGAGCTCGCGGCGGTG
>JAYUAL010000180.1:0-4971 GCA_043741355.1 Gemmatimonadales bacterium
ACCCGCGATCTTGAACGCCATTTCGGAGCTGTCGACATCGTGGTAGCTGCCGAAGACCAACGAGACCTTCACGTCCACCACCGGATAACCGGCCAGCACGCCGGTTTCCAGCGCCTCCCTGATGCCGGTTTCGACCGGGCGGATGAACTCCCGCGGAATGGTGCCTCCGACGATCTTGTCCTCGAAGTGGAAGCCGCTGCCCTGCGGACCCGGCTCCAGGTCGATGACCACGTGGCCGTACTGCCCCTTGCCGCCCGACTGCCGGATGAACTTGCCCTCGACGTCGGTGACCTTTTTTCGGACGGTTTCCCGGTAGGCCACCTGCGGCCGCCCCACGTTGGCCTCGACCTTGAACTCCCGCTTCATCCGGTCGACGATGATCTCCAGGTGCAGCTCGCCCATGCCCGCGATGATCGTCTGGCTGGTTTCCGGATCGGTCCGCACCCGGAAGGTGGGATCCTCTTCGGCCAGCTTCTGCAGCGCGATGGCCAGCTTGTCCTGGTCGGCCTTGGTCTTGGGCTCGATCGCGACGTCGATGACCGGGTTGGGAAACTTCATCGCTTCCAGGATGACCGGATCGCTCTCGTCCGCCAGCGTATCGCCGGTCCGGGTGTCCTTGAGACCGATGGCGGCGGCGATGTCGCCGGCCAGTACCTCGTCGATCTCCTCCCGCTTGTTGGCGTGCATCTGGAGCAGGCGGGCGATCCGCTCCCGCTTGTCCTTGGTGCTGTTGTAGATGTAGCTGCCCGACTTGATCGAGCCGGAGTAGACCCGGAAGAAGGTCAGCCGGCCCACGAACGGATCGGTGGCGACCTTGAAGGCGAGCGCCGCGAAGGGCTCGTCGTCGCTGGCCTTCCGCTCGACGAACGTGTCGTCGTGCAGCGGCAGGTGACCGAACACCGGCTTGATGTCCACCGGGCTGGGCAGGTAGTCCACCACGGCGTCCAGCAGCGCCTGCACGCCCTTGTTCTTGAAGGACGCACCGCAAAGCACCGGGACGATCGCGCCGGCACAGGTGGCCTTCCGAACGGCAACCTGGATTTCTTCGAGGCAGAGCTCGGCGCCTCCGAGGTACTTCGCCATCAGCTCGTCGTCGTGCTCCACCGCGGCTTCGATCACTTCATGACGCGCCAGCTCGACCCGCTCCTTGTACGCCTCGGGCACCGGCATCTCAGTGAAGGTCTTGCCCAGGGTGGCGTCGTCGAAGATGATCTCGACCCGGCGCAGGACGTCGATGTGTCCGGTGAACAGCTCGCCCGAGCCGACCGGGAGCTGGAGCGGGAAGGCTCGGCGGGTGAGCCGGCCCCGGATCATGTCGAGGCAGCGGTCGAAATCGGCGCCCACCCGGTCCATCTTGTTCGCGAAGATGATCCGGGGCACGCCGTACCGGTCGGCCTGGCGCCACACCGTCTCGGTCTGGGGCTCGACACCGGCGACCGAGTCGAGCAGCGTCACGGCGCCGTCCAGCACCCGGAGGGAACGCTCGACTTCGACCGTGAAGTCCACGTGGCCCGGGGTATCGATGATGTTGATCCGATAGAGGATTTCATCCCGCTTCCAGAAGCAGGTGGTCGCGGCCGATGTAATGGTGATCCCCCGCTCCTGCTCCTGCTCCATCCAGTCCATGGTGGCGGCGCCGTCGTGAACTTCGCCGATTTTGTAGTTCTTTCCGGTGTAGTACAGGATACGCTCGGTCGTAGTCGTTTTCCCGGCATCGATGTGGGCCATGATGCCGATGTTACGATAGCGACTGAGCGGTGTCTCACGAGCCATTCGTGCAGTCCCATTCAACGAAAAAACGGGGCGACCGACCCGGGAGTCCCGGTGGTATCGCTCCGCGCGCATCCGGGAGGCATCTCCCAAGGATGGGGACCCTCATGGAGGGCCCCACGCGTTGTATTTGAAGGCCGGAGGTGGTGCGCGCAGATCGGCGCATCACACGACCCGATTTCGGACGGACGGTGAGGTCAGTGGGGTCGGTAGTTCCGACCTCACCGACCGTCCGTCCTCACGGTCCGCACTGTCCGTCTATCGAGCTACCACCGATAATGAGCGAATGCGCGATTCGCCTCCGCCATCCGGTGGGTGTCTTCCTTCTTCTTGATGGCATTCCCCTCGCCCTTGGAGGCGAGGATCAACTCCGCCGCGAGGCGGTCGGCCATGGTCTTCTCGTTGCGGGCCCTGGCGAAACTGATCAGCCAGCGCATGGCCAGCGCGGTACGCCGCTCGGGGCGGACCTCCACCGGCACCTGCAGCGACGCGCCGCCAACCCGGCGGCTTTTCACCTCGAGGGCCGGCTTCACGTTGGCTACGGCCTGCTTGAAGACCGTCACGCCGGGCTGCCCGGTGCGCTCTTCGATGAGGTCCATCGCGCGATAGAAAATGCCCTCGGAAATGCTCTTCTGCCCCTCGTACATCAGGTTGTTGATGAACTTGGAGACGGTCTGGCTGTCGTAGCGCGGATCGGGCGGCACCGGCCGCTTCACGGACTTGTTGCGGCGGCTCACTTCTTCCCAGCCTTCCCTGCCGCGGCGGCCGGCTTCGGCGCCTTGGCTCCGTACTTCGAGCGGCTCTGCTTGCGACCGTTGACTCCCGCGGCGTCCAGCGTGCCACGCACGATATGATAGCGCACGCCCGGCAAGTCCTTCACGCGTCCGCCGCGGATCAGCACGATCGAGTGCTCCTGCAGGTTGTGTCCCTCACCCGGGATGTACGCGATCACTTCGAAGCCATTCGTGAGCCGGACCTTGGCCACCTTGCGGAGCGCCGAGTTCGGCTTCTTGGGCGTCGTCGTGTACACCCGCGTGCACACGCCCCGGCGAAACGGATTCGCCTTGAGCGCGGGAGACTTGTCCTTGCCAACTGGCGACTTGCGGCCATGGCGAATGAGCTGATTGATCGTGGGCATCCGGCGGTGCGTGGAACCTTTCGTTTTGTGCCTGCATTCTTAAGGCCGTATTTTGCCACAGACTCTTAAGCTATCAGCACTTGCGAGCGGGGTCAAGGCGGCCCCCTTGCCGGCCGAGGGCGGGCCGTCGAGCACGACACTTCCATCAATAGTTAAGATTTAACAATACAAGTCGTGGGGGCGTCATCCAGCCTTTACCTCCGGCCTCCCTTCGCGCAGCAGGCTCATCCCGGCGACCATCGACCCCGCCCCGACCGTGAGCAGGACCACCAGGATCCGGAGCACGGTGATCCGGAAGCTCGTGAGCTCGGGGACGGAGATGCTGCCGGCCATGCGCCCCGCATCGGCGAGAAAGAATGGGGCCTCCAGCAGCGCGGCCGCTCCGCCCACCAGATGCACGATCGCCAGCACCACCAGCAGGCGGGTCCGCGACGAAAGCACCGCCGCGAGCACCAGGCAGACGTCTGCGGCAAGCAGCGCAGGCCCGCGGGTCCAGAGAATCGCCACCAGGCCCAGGCGTCCTGTCGGGGTCGCGATGTCCGCACCCGCCGAGACGGAGCGCAGATCGAGAGTCTGATGCATGAGGATGATCGCTCCCACGACGGCCAGGATCGGAAGGAAGCGGCGCTCGATGGCGATCACGCGCCGGGACGTTCGTTGGAGTCGGTCACCAGGAGGGATTCGGAGGGCGGCCGTCCGCCTCGCGGCCGAGGCCCGGCGGTTCGCCATGCGGCGACGCCGGCCCAGCACAGAGTGATCGCGCCGGCCAGCGCCACGGCTCCGGCCCGGAAGACGGCGGCGGAGAAGGCACTGGTGGATTGCTCCGGCACCGCTCCGCGCACCTGGACCGCATCGAGCAGGAAGAGCGCCAGTCCGGCCAGACCGCCCGCGGCGAGCCCGAGGTGCAGCGCTCCCAGCCCTCTGAGCATGCTCCGCCACCCAAGGGCGGTCGCCGACGCGAAGAGCATCACATCCCCTAACAGCAGCGCACTGGTCCGGCTGGCCACCATACCGAAAAGGCCGAAGCGCCAGCTCGGCGCCGAAATGTCTGTCTTGCGGGAAAGCAGGGTTGCGATCAGGTCGGCGGATTGATCGAGCACGATCAGCAGCCCGGCGGCGAAGAGCACGGCCAGAAGGCGGCGAATCGGTCGAGACACGTTTTGCACCGGAAATCTCCGTGTGAAAATCAGTCCTAAGCTAACCCTATCATCCTAATGCCGAATATTCTAATTTTATGGATCGTCAACCGAACCGTGAAATGATGATGAGCTTTACCAGAGGATCCTTTCCCCTCGCGGCGGTCGCGGCGGGTGCCGTTCTGGGCGCCTGCGGCAAGAGCACACCCACCCAGCCGAGACCCGCCACCGCAATCGTGATCGAAGCAGGAGGCGGCCAAACCGCCGGCGTTGGCAGTCCGCTCCCCAACAAGATTGTGGTCACCGCCCGGGATGCCCAGGGGGCCGTGGTGGCCGGCGTGGTGGTGGCGGCGACGACCGAGTCTCAAAGCGGTGGATCGGTGGCGCCTTCCTCGGCGACGACCGCCGCCAACGGCAGTGCGGAATTCACCTGGACCCTCGGCTCGAAGGTCGGCCCCCAGACGCTCACGTTCACCGCTACCAGTCTCCCCGCGATTACCGCTTCCGCCACCGGCCAGATCGGCGCGCCGGCAACGATCTTCCCGGTGTCCGATGCCTTCCAGTTCACCGTCGTGTCTCGGGCGGTGACCATCCTCCCGGCGGTGCGGGTTACCGATGCGTTCGGCAATCCGGTCCCGGGACAAGCAGTCACGTTCGACGCGCCGGTAGCCGGGTCGGTGCTCACGGGTACCGAGGCGGTCACCGACGCCACGGGAGTTGCCCGGCTGGGCTCCTGGACCATCGGCCCGAACGCGATCAGCTATTCGACCCGCGCGCTGATCGCCACCGGTCCCGCGGCGGGACAGGCCACGACCTTCGAGGCGCGCGGCGTGCCCGCCACGGCAATAGCGATCGCGGGCATCGGGCAGACGGCCAATGCCGGCACCGCCGTCGCGGTGGCGCCCGCTGTGCGCGCCGCGCGAGACG
>JAYUAL010000181.1:0-2027 GCA_043741355.1 Gemmatimonadales bacterium
GTCCACCGCGAGCAGTTCCTGAAAGCGTGACCTCAGCTCTCGCAATCGGCGTGCAGGGTTGCATCTTCGGCAACCCTAACACGCAGCAGGTTGACCCCCTCGGGCAGCCGCGAGGCGATCCGTGCGAAAAGATACTGGGCCAGCGCCTCGCAGGTCGGGAGCGACCGGCCATAGGCGAACTCGGCCACGGCGAGATTGAGGTGCCTGCCGTCGAGCGGGGCGACCACCTGCTCCGCGAGCAAGCGGTCGAGGACCGGCAGGTCGATGATCATGCCGGTCTCAGGATCGGGCGTGCCCGACACCGTCACGGCGCAGGTATAGTCGTGCGGGTGTCCCGGCTCCTCGAAGGTCCGGCCGAACCGGGCGCGATTCATCTCCGCGCTCCACTCCGGCCGGTAGTAGCGGTGGGTTGCGTGGAAGCCGACGGTTCGGGTCAGGAAAACCGGCATCGCATGCCCGTCATCTCAGAAGGGGCGATGGAAGGCGTAGCTCAATCCGACAGTATACCAGCCGTTGGTGACCCACTCCTTGCCGGGGCCGCTGATCACCGGCGGCTTGCTCGGGTCGGAGAGCGGCGGAGATCTGTAGATACCCGGGTAGCTGATCTGCCAGAACGTGCTCCGTGCCTCGAGCCGGAGAAAGAGCCGGGGCGACAGGAACACCCGGGCCCCGATGCCCGGGGTAAGCGCGCCCTTGGTGCGGAACTTGAAGCCCGATGTATCCGCCGGCGTCCGACCGGCCAGCACCACGCCGAGCCCCGTGCTCACGTACGGGGCGATGCCATGCCAGGTTTTTCCGCCAGTCAGATTGAACTGGATGATCCCTTCGAAGAGCATGGTGTTCTGGGTGAACGGACCGGTTTTTCCGGTCTCGATCGGCTTGCTCTTGTCAACGATGAACCGCTCCAGGCGGCCATAGGTTGCCGCGAGTCCGATCGAGATGGTCCCGGCGCCCAGGAAATCGTAGCGCAGGCCGATGGTGCCGCCGTTGTGCGGCGCCACGCCGATCTGGCCTCCGTCTCCCCGGAAGTAGCCGCCGTTCACCCCTACGAACTGTCCGTACCGCAGGGTGCGGTACGGGGAGCGCGCCGGGTCGTGCCCCACCTGTGCTGCGGCGGACGGGGCGAGGGTCACCGCGAGGATGGCGGCGAGTGTCAGGTAATGCATGCTGGGGTCAGGCCTCATGAAGCGCGCGTCCGGTCATTTCGGGAGGCTGCTCGAGGCCGAGCAGGTGGAGAATCGTGGGAGCGACGTCGCAGAGCGATCCGCCGGAGCGCAGCCGGCGCACCGCGGCGTTGACGGCCACGAAGGGCACCGGGTTCGTGGTATGGGCGGTATGGGGCCCCCCGGTTTGGGGATCTACCATCACTTCGCAGTTGCCGTGATCCGCGGTGACCAGCAGGCGAGTACCACTTGCCTCGCAGGCGGCAACCACCCGCCCCAGGCAGCGGTCCACCGTCTCGACCGCGCCGATCACCGCCTCCGGCACTCCGGTGTGTCCGACCATGTCGGCGTTGGCATAGTTGCAGAGCAGGAAGTCGTGGTGCTTCTCGCCTAGCGCCTTGCACAGTACGTCGGTGACACCGGCGGCGCTCATCTCCGGAGCGAGGTCGTAGGTGGCCACCTTGGGCGACGGCACCAGAATGCGCTCCTCCCCTTCGTAGGGCGGCTCCCTGCCGCCGTTGAAGAAATAGGTCACGTGGGGATACTTCTCCGTCTCCGCGGTCCGGAGCTGGGTGCGACCCAACCCGGCCAGATGCTCGGCCAGGATTCGCGCCAGGCTGAACGGGGGGAATGCGGTCGGAAACGGGAAGGTCTGGTCATAGCTCGTCATGGTGACGATGGAAAGGGCCGGCCGCCCCGGCGTCGGAAATCGGTCGAACTCCGGCACGCCGAGCGCGGCCACGATCTGCCGCATCCGATCGCTGCGATAGTTGAAGCAGAGCACAGCGTCGCCGTGCCTGAGCAGGGCGACCGGCTGCTCTCCGGTGGTCAGGATGATCGGCTTGACGAATTCGTCGCTCTCGC